>JARDZH010000159.1 GCA_029240955.1 Pseudomonas sp.
CCGGTGCGAACGAAGGCGGAAAAGTGACGCAGATCTTCTCAGTCGGACATTTCAGGCCCACCGAACTGGTTGCAAGGACGCTTACTTGCAATTTCCTGCTTTGCGGTAACCGGCCTTTTGCGCTTTCGCTTCGGAATCGAAGGCTACCTGGTCCTTCGACGACACCGTGCTGTAGCTCGGGCAGCCGGCGGGCAGGTGATAGATGTGGCTGTTCTTGTTGCCGATGATCAAGCCGTTCGAGGTCGGGTTTGAGGTCGACGCTTTTGGCTGTGCCTTGGGTTGCGGCGCTTTGGTCGGGATTGCGCTGACCACGCCGTCGCCCACCGGCTTGTAGCCTGGGGTCCACGTACGGTCGCCAGTCACGAACGGATTGGGATGGCCCATGATCGAGGCGATCCGTTGGTTTCGCACTTTTTCCCACGCTGTCACGGGATGCTGCTTGTCCCAGGCCATCAACAGCTGCTGTTGCTGGCGGGACATGCTCAGGTTGTACCGGTCGAACATGTAGAAGGTCGTGCGGGCGACCAGCCCTTTGACTTCGTCACGCGGCTCGGCCACTCGCTGACTGAAATCGACCTTTGTCCGGCATTGCCCGTATTGCGGCGCCACGCCGCTGGCGACGCCGTAATTGAAGTTGCTCCGGTCGCCGTTCACTTCACCGACGGCGGGGTACAGGTTGTACAGATCTGCTTCCATGGCGCGGAAAACCGGATCGTCGTCTACGCAGTGCTCGCGTCCGCCGTTCTGCCAGCACTGTCGCTGATGGCCGAAGGTCCAGGCCGGCACGATGTGTTCCCATTCGGTCCGCTCGGCCCGATTCTCCTGCTTTCTCGCCTCAAGTCCGCAGGATGCAGCGTTGATACGTCCGCCGGACTCACCCACCCACTGCCATTTGCAACCGCAATACAGATCGCCTTGCGCACTGTTGGCCTGGTCCAGATAAACCTGCTGTTTGGCGACAACTTTGGCTTCGGAGAATGTTGAGGGAGGGGCGGAAAAAGCGGGCGCGGCAAACGACAACGCCAGCGTGAGGATGAGCATCAGTTTGTTCATGAATAAGCACTTGCGAAAATTAAGCGGCGGATTATACGCAGCTCGACAGGGCGAATGTTGGATCCAATACTTGCCCGCCGTTCGGAACAAGGCGATGCTGCAAGACTCTCCCTCAACCAGCGAGTCGTCATGTCCTACATTGCGCAAAGTCCTGCCGCGTTAGCCTCCGACGAGGCATTCTGGAATGAAGTCGCCGCTCGCTACCCGAGTGATGACGGGCCGATCAACCTGGACAACGGCTACTTCGGGCGCATGAGCCAGTCAGTGGTGCAGGCTTATGAAAGCGCTATCGGGCTGGTCAATCGCAGCAATGCCGTGCATGTGCGTGAGCAATTCGATCGTCACCAGGGCCTGGAGATTCGTCAGCAACTGGCTGAACTGATGGGTTTGCCGGCCGAAGAACTCGCATTCGCCCGCAGCGCGACCGAAGCGCTGCACTCGCTGATCCGCAACTACAACCGTCTGCAGCCGGGCGATCAGGTACTGATCAGCGATGTGGATTATCACGCGGTGCAGGACGCGTTCCGCTGGCTGCACAAGGCGCGAGGTGTGGAAGTCGTTACGATCACTCACGCGCACCCGCCCACTTACGATGCGTTGGTGCAAGCCTATACCGATGCGTTCGACGCTCACCCCAGGCTCAAGTTGATGGCGCTGACCCATGTAACTCATCGAACCGGGCTGGTGATGCCGGTCAAGGCGATTGCGCAGGCCGCCAAGGCTCGCGGCATCGATGTGATTTTCGACGGTGCACACTCGCTCGGGCAGCTGGAAGTCGACCTTGCGGACATTGGCATCGAGTTCGCCGGCTTCAACCTGCAGAAGTGGATCGGCGCGCCTTTGAGCCTGGGCGTGATTCATGTCCGTCGCGATCGGCTCAGCGACTTCGAGCCCGATATGGCCAACCGCAACTATGCGGTCGACGATATTCGCTCCCTGAGCCCTTACGGTACACCCAACGTTCCGGCACTGATGACCCTGCCGGTTGTGTTCGCCGAGCACCAGGCGCTGGGTGGCTGGGCGGTGAAGGGTGCGCGGTTGCGCTACCTGCGGGACATATGGGTCAGGGAAGCACGCGAACTGGCGGGCATTGAAGTGCTGACGCCGGACGATCCACGGCTGTACTGCGGCTTGACCTCGTTGAAGTTCCTCGACACATCGGATCAGCAGGAAAAAGTCCGGCGTTTATTGAAGGACTTCAACCTGTTCACCGTCGCCCGCGAAGGGTCCGCGTGCGGGCCTTGCATCCGCATCACGCCCGGCTTCAACAGCCGCGTTTCAGACATGCAGGCGCTGGTGGCGGCGCTCCGAGTGATGACTCACTAAACGGCGTGGCATAAAAAAGCCAGGCAATCGCCTGGCTTTTTCTCTTTCAAGTCGGTTCAACGAAACGCTGGCACTACGTGCTTGATGAACAGTTCCAGCGATTTCTTCTTCTCGGCATGGGACAGGCTGTTGTCGCACCAGAAGCTGTATTCATCCACGCCCAGTTCCTGATAGCGAGCGATCCGCGCGATGATTTCTTCCGGGGTGCCGATCATGGTGTTCTTGCGGATATTCTCCAGTTCGAACTCCGGCCGTTCCTTGAACTTCTCTTCCGGGCTTGGTGCGAGAAAGCCGTTGACCGGCGTGGTCTTGTTGCCGAACCAGGCATCGAAGGTCCGATAGAAGCGGGAAATGGCAGTGGCGCCGACCTTCCAGCCTTCAGGGTCGTCAGCGGTGTGCACGTGGGTATGGCGCAGCACCATCAGTTGCGGGCGCGGTACGTCAGGGTTGTTGGCCAGTGCGGCTTCAAACTTGTTCTTCAGGTCCACCACTTCTTCATCGCCCTTCATCAAAGGCGTGACCATCACATTGCAGCCGTTCTTGACGGCAAAGTTGTGAGAGTCCGGATCCCGCGCGGCGATCCACATCGGTGGCGTCTTGATCGGCTTGGGCACACTGGTAGACGTGGGGAATTTCCAGATGTCGCCGTCGTGGGCATAGTCGCCTTGCCACAGCGCCTTGATGACCGGGACCATTTCGCGCAAAGCCTGACCGCCTTCGGAAGCGGGCATGCCGCCGGCCATGCGGTCGAACTCGACCTGATAAGCACCGCGGGCCAGGCCCACTTCCATGCGGCCGTTGCTGATGACATCGAGCAGGGCGCATTCGCCAGCGACGCGCAGCGGGTGCCAGAACGGCGCGATGATGGTGCCGGCGCCCAGATGGATAGTCGTGGTCTTGGCCGCCAGGTAAGCGAGCAGCGGCATCGGGCTTGGCGAAATGGTGTATTCCATCGCGTGGTGTTCGCCGATCCAGACCGTGCTGAACCCGCCGTCTTCGGCCATCAGGGTCAGCTCGGTCAGGTCCTCGAACAGTTGACGGTGGCTGACGGATTCATCCCAGCGTTCCATGTGCACAAACAACGAAAATTTCATGACCTTGCCTCGTTTTTATTGTGCTGCCGGCGCGTGCTTGGCCGGCAGTCTGCGGTAGCTCGTATTCGTATGGCGGTTTCAGGCGAAAGAGGGCAGCGCGCCCATCTTGCCGCGGCAGTAAACCAGAGGGCTTGCGGGCGACTCGGGCAGAATCAGATTCTTGACCGCGCCGACCATGATCGCGTGATCGCCACCTTCGTACTCGCGCCACAGTTCGCATTCGATGATCGCAGTGGCGTTGGGCAGCAGCGGGTTGCCCAACTCGCTCAGGGTCCAGTCCAGACCGGCGGCCTTGTCCTTGCCCTTGCGGGCGAAGGCATAGGCTTCGTTCTGTTGGGTCCCGGACAGCAGGTGAATCGCGAATCGCTTGTTCTTGATCAGGGTCGGGTAGGAGTCGGACGAGTAATTGGGGCAGAACAGGACCAGCGGCGGATCCATCGACAGGGAGCTGAAAGCGCTGGCGGTCAGGCCGACGACTTCGCCTTCGTCATTGAGCGTGGTGATCACCGTGACGCCGGAGGGGAAGGAGCCCATGACGTTCTTGTAAGCGTTCGCGTCGATCATATTGCTACCTCTGCAGTCGGTGCCGAAGGCGATTAGTTTTGTATGTCTGATGGTATACCGTAATACTTCTGTTGCAAGCCTTTTCTTCCCTCATTGCGGACCGGACGTGAAGTTACAAACTTGCACGCCCCTCTGAAATGGCCGTTCCAGAGCCGCTGAAACGTTTATCCCCGATTTATCCGAGCCGCTTGAAACCCGATTAAATCGCGCAAAGGGTTGTGGAAACCTGGCATACCATAATATGGTTCAACCGTTCGCGGGCATCGTTTGTACGAGCTTGCGTTCGTGAAACAAGCGTTCTCCTGCCTTCGGCACCGGTGAAGCGCTTCATGGTTTAGCTCCGGACAACGACAAGAATTCAGGCGAAACGATGACCACTACCAATCCGCACGACTGCACATCGGCTCCACTGATAGAAAACCACACTGTGGACTACGTACCGCTGGCCGAGCGCCATGGCAAGGCACGGGACTTGTTCACCCTCTGGTTCAGCACCAACATCGCACCGCTGCCGATCGTGACCGGCGCAATGGTGGTGCAAGTCTTCCACCTGAATCTGCTGTGGGGGCTGATCGCGATCTTTGCCGGCCACATGATCGGCGGGGTGGTGATCGCGCTGGCTTCCGCTCAAGGTCCGCGCATGGGCATCCCGCAGATGGTCCAGAGCCGCGGCCAGTTCGGTCGCTATGGCGCCTTGCTGATCGTGTTCTTCGCGGCGCTGATCTACGTGGGCTTCTTCATCTCCAACATCGTGCTGGCCGGGCAATCGATTCATGGTCTGGCGCCGTCCGTGCCGCTGCCGGCAGGCATCGTGATCGGCGCATTGAGCGCCACTGCCATCGGCGTCATCGGCTATCGGTTCATTCATACCCTCAACCGCATCGGCACCTGGGTCATGGGCACCGCGCTGCTGGCGGGTTTCGCGATGATATTCAGCCAGGACCTGCCTCAGGATTTCCTGAGCCGGGGCGATCTGAACCTTTCGGGATTTCTGGCAGCGATTTCGCTGGGCATCATCTGGCAGATCAGCTTTTCGCCTTATGTCTCTGATTACTCCCGTTACCTGCCTTGCGATATCGGGATCGCCAAACCGTTCTGGGCGACCTACCTCGGCGCTACCTTGGGGACCATTCTGTCCTTCAGCTTTGGCGCGGTCGCGGTACTGGCGACGCCTGAAGGGACGGAGGCGATGGCGGCGGTCAAACAGTCCACCGGTTTTCTCGGCCCGATTTTGATGGTGCTGTTCTTGCTCAATATCATCAGTCACAACGCGCTGAATCTGTACGGCGCGGTGCTGTCGATCGTGACTTCGATTCAGACGTTCGCCGGCACCTGGACGCCAACCATCAAGGTACGCGTGGTGATGTCGAGTATTGTCCTGGTTGCGTCATGCCTGGTCGCGGTTGGTGCGTCTTCGGACTTCATCTCGCAGTTCATCGGCCTGATTCTTTCGCTGCTGCTGGTGCTGGTGCCGTGGGCGTCCATCAACTTGATCGATTTCTACCTGATCAAGCGTGGCTGCTATGACATTGCCTCGATCTTCCGGGCCGATGGCGGTGTTTACAAATACTTCAACTTGCATGCAATCGTGGCCTACTTTGCCGGCATCGCTGTTCAGCTGCCGTTTGCCAACACGGCGTTGTATGTCGGGCCGTATGCGCATTACATCGAGGGCGTGGACTTGTCGTGGATTGTCGGGCTGGCGGTAACCTGCCCGTTGTATTACTGCCTGGCGACACGCGGTAAGGTGCAGACCAGCAGAGCGACACGGTTGGGGTATACCGACTGATGCTTGCTGGCTGTATGCAAAGGCCGCTCGTTGAGCGGCCTTTTTTGTCATTGTCCTGTAGGAGCGACC
>JARDZH010000160.1 GCA_029240955.1 Pseudomonas sp.
GTACGGTCGTCGCAGTCGCAGCCGCTTCCGTAGTCCCGGGAGTACCGGACATCGATGCGTTTGCAGGTGCAGCAGTAACGGCCAGCGAAAGGCTGGCCAGCAGTGCAAACAACAGGGAAGAAAGATAATTGGTTTTCATGGTTGACGCTCCTTCGAATTAATAAAGTGGCACTCCAAGTGCCGCCTTTACAAACTAACTCAGCGAAGAGAACTGTCAACCAGCCGCAGCGTGTCGAGTTGTTGCTGAATAGAAACTTACATCAATACGTTACTGGATAATCATCTTTTCATGAGCTGCCATTGCGCAGCAGGAGGTCAGGGTTCGTGCCGCCGTTCCTGATACATCCAGTCAACGATATCGCCTTCCGGCGCATAGCCATTGACAGTCTCGCGCAGCAATTGACGCACTGCGGTGTAATCTTCCCGCTCCACCGCATCGAGCAGACGCGCCAGGCACAGTTTCAGGTCTTCCCAGTGCAGGTAGTCTTCATGGGCGCTCATGATCATGGGGTGTTCGGTGGCGACAACGTTGTCGCCAATGAGCAACTCCTCGTAGAGTTTTTCGCCAGGTCGCAGCCCTGTGAACTCGATGGAGATGTCGCCGTGGGGGTTTTTCTCGGAGCGGATGCTCAGTCCGGACAGGTGAATCATCTTCTCGGCCAGTTCGATGATCTTCACCGGCTCGCCCATGTCCAGCACGAACACATCGCCGCCCTGCCCCATGGAGCCGGCCTGGATCACCAACTGTGCCGCTTCGGGAATTGTCATGAAGTAACGAGTGATGTTCGGGTGGGTCACGGTCAACGGGCCGCCGGTCTGGATCTGCTTATGAAACAGCGGAATGACCGAACCGGAGGAGCCCAGCACGTTACCGAAACGGACCATGATGAAGCGGGTCTTGTTGACTTGGTAAACGTTGTGTTTGTCGCCGAAGATGACTGGCGCAGCTTCCCGGCTCAACGCCTGAAGAATCAGCTCGGCAAGCCGCTTGGTGCTGCCCATGACATTGGTGGGGCGAACCGCCTTGTCAGTAGAGATCAATACAAAGTTGGACACTCCCGCCTGCAACGCGGCTTGCGCGGTGTTCAAGGTGCCCACCACGTTGTTGATAACGCCTTCCGCGATGTTGTGCTCGACCATCGGCACATGCTTGTAGGCAGCCGCATGGTAGACGGTGTCGACTTTCCAGGTCTTCATGATCGCGAGCAGCTTGGGATGGTTGCGCACCGACCCGAGAATAGGCAGTAGCTTGACCGGCAACGCCTCGCGGGCGGCGCGCTGCTCAAGTTCGGACAGGATGCTGTAGAGATTGAATTCGCTGTGGTCCAGCAACAGCAGCTGGGTGGGCTTGAGGAGCAGAATCTGCCGGCACAGTTCGGAACCGATGGAGCCGCCCGCGCCCGTGACCAGAACCGTCTGGCCCTTGATGCAGTGCTCGAGCAGGTTTTCGCGGGCGGGCACCGAATCGCGGCCCAGCAGGTCAGCGATGTCGACTTCCTGAAGGTCATCTACCTTGACCCGGCCCGCTGCCAGATCCATGAAACCCGGGACGCTTCGTACGTGTAACGGGAAGCCCTCCAGAAAGCCCAGAATTTCCCTGCGTCGCCCCCGCGAAGAGGACGGAATCGCCAGAAGCACTTCCTGCGCGCCGGTGACATCGATCATCTGCTGGATGTGTTTGGGCTTGTAGACCTGCAACCCGGATATCACTCGGTTGGAGATGGATTCGTCGTCATCGATGAACGCGACCGGGCGCATCAGACGGCCCATTCGCAGGGCCGCAACCAGCTGATTACCGGCTGCTCCCGCCCCGTAGATGGCAACCTTGGGCAAACCGTCATCCCGGCTGGCGAATGGAACATGACGTGCAGCGGTAAACCAGTCACCCAGGAAATACTGCCGCATCGCCAGGCGCAAGCCGCCGATCATCACCATGCTCAGCCACCAGTAATTGAACATGACCGAGCGAGGCACGATCTGCTGATGGTTGCTGTAGGCGAACACCAAACAGCCGAGGATGAGCGCGGATATCGTCACCGCTTTGATGATGGCAATCAGGGCATCGTTGCCGAAATACCGCATCACGGCGCGGTACATGCCAAAGCGGATGAACAGAGGGATGGCGGCAATCGGTGCCCACACGAACAGCCAGGTGTGCTTCTCGAGCGGATTGATCATGTCCTCGATACCGAGGCGCACGATGAACGCCAGCCATAGAGCAAGCCACACCAGCACTATGTCCGCAGCCACCTGGAGGATACGTTTCTGCCTGCGCGGCAGCGCCAGCAGAACCGTGCGTAGTTTGCTCATCACTCGATCAAAACTCCCCCACCGGCCCGCAGCAAGCAGTTGCGGCCGGCTTGTGTCTGTGCACAAAAAACAAACAATGTGTCAATTTATATGAAAAAGCGTGGGTTCGCGCACTCAATTGCGCTCCAACTGACCAGCATCAAACTTGAACGCCAGAAAACCCAACGGCAGGTAAGCCAGCACAACGCCGGTCAGCCCGTCTCCGTCGAGCAGTACCACCCACATTGCAATCGGCAAAAGCCACAACAGATTGATCAGCCCTACCGCCAGAGTGACTGGCAAATGCTTGCCGAATCGGCGGGACGCGAACTGGTACGCATGGCTGCGATGCGCCTCGTATACCTTGTCTCCCCGCACGAGCCGACGTGTCAGCGTGAAGGTTGCATCCATCACGAAGACGCCCAGCAGGATGACCCAGGCCCAGAACAGCTGCGGAGAGACCCAGGCCGCCTGAATCGACAGCACGCCCAGTACGATTCCAAGAAAGCCGCTGCCGGCATCGCCCATGAAAATGCGCGCCGGCGGAAAATTCCAGAACAGAAAACCCAGCGTCGCCGCCGCCAGCAGCACTGGGCTCCAGAACAACTGTGGGTAACCGCCGAGCAGATAGATCAGACTGATGCCGCCGCAGACGGTTACGGCTTCAACACTGGCGATGCCGTCGATACCGTCCATGAAGTTGTACAGATTGAGCATCCAGACCAGATACACGGCAGCCAGAATGTGGCCGATGATTCCGAGATCCAGCGTTGCACCAAACCAGACAAGCGGGGCCAGACCGCCCAGCCATCCCAACGCCCAGCCGGCAGCGACGAAATGGCCCAGCAACCGCCATCTGGCCGCAATGTGACCGTGATCGTCCATGAAACCGACCAAAGCGACCAGCCCGCCCGCTCCTGCAAGGCCTGTTAACACCTCCGCATCCAGATTGCCCATCAGCCAGAGGACGGGCAATCCCACCAGAAATGCCAGGACGATCGATACTCCCCCGCCTCGGGGCGTCGGGACGGAATGAGAACTGCGCGCGTTGGGGATGTCGATGAGACTTTTCGCAAGTGCATAGCGGCGAATGAAGGCGGTGAAGCCAAGCGACACAATGGCGATGAAAGCGATGAACAACCACTCAAGCATGTTGTTTGTGTTCCTGGTAGTGCTGCGCGGTTTTTTCCATTGCTTCCTCGATAGTCACCGGCGGGGTCCAGCCAAGCAGGCTACGGGTTTTGGCGATATCAACCTGCAGGGAGCCGCACAGGCGCTGCGAAAAGCTCTGTTTGCCCACCAGCTTCGCGCAGGCTCGTAGCAACCACACGGGTACGGGCAACAAGCGGGCGGGTCTGCCAAGCGCTGCGCTCATCTGCCTCAATAATTCAGTGGTCGACAGATCACGGCCGTCGCTTGCCAGAAAGGTCTGATTGGCGGCGGCCGGATGCGTAATACAGGTCGCGATCAGATCCACCAGATTGTCCAGTGCCACAAGGCTTCGGCGATTGTCGATTGCTCCCAGCGGCAGAGGAACGCCCTTGTCGAGCCAGCGCATCATGTTCAGGAAGTTCGCTTTGACGCCGGGACCATAGACCAGCACCGGCCGAATGATCACCACCTCCATCCCAGTGCGTGACGCCAATGCACGCAGCGCATGTTCCGCCTGCATCTTCGAAATGCCGTAAGGGTCTGCAGGCCGGGCCGGGCCATCGGCCTCAAAGGCATGCCCGGGCTGCGTCTCCTCGCCATTGACCTTGACCGAGCTGATGAAAACGAACCGCCTGACGCCTGCCGCCGCGGCTTGCTCAGCGAGGTTGAGCGTGCCCTGGACGTTGGCGCGCTGGTATTCCAGCAAGGGAGTGGAGCCGGATTCATTCAGTACGTGGACGCGTGCTGCGCAGTGAACGATGACGTCCGCTCCGCAGACGAAGTCGCTCCAGCGATTGTCGGGGCCGAGCGTCCCCACCTCACAGCTCTGCACCCGCTCGTTCTGACTGGTCCTATTGTCGCGAACTGCAATCCGTAGCGCGCTTGCAGTATTGGCGAGCAGATAATCGACGAGCGCGCCGCCAACGAAACCCGTCGCACCTGTAATCCCGATTATCGCCACCTTGCTGCTCACGTCCGGACGTCCTGCCCAATAAAGAGCGAAGATATTACTTACTGAACATTTTTAAGCAACTTAAATCTCCAGGCGGCGACTCTCTACTGGCGTATTGAAAACGTTCCCTTATAAACATAAATAAACATGTGCACCGTTAAAGAATCGCGTTCTCATCCTTCGGATGACGGGATTATCAATTCCAACTCCCGTCGAGCCAGTGAGTATTTGCGCTGCAGTATCTGGCCGAGCGTTTTTTTGGCCTGCGCTTCACCGTGCACCAGTCTGATCTGTCGCGGCCAATCCTTCATTCCTGTTACAAAATCAACCAGTCCGTCTTGATCCGCATGGGCGGAATAACCCGAAGCGGTTTCCACGCCCGCGCGGATTGCGTAGCGCTCTCGATCAAGCTCTACATATCCGCCTTGCGGACCATGCGCCTGGATCGCCGCGCCGGGTGTACCTTTGGCTTGATAACCCACGAACACCACATTGTGTCGCGGGTCGGCAAGCATCGCTTTGAGATAGTTGACGATCCTGCCGCCAGCGCACATCCCGTTGCCCGCCACGACAATCGCGGGCCGCCGCGTACTAGCCAGATAATTCACCGTCTTCAGATGCTGATCATGACTTTCAATGGTAATCAGCTGGCGGAATCCCAGCGGCTTGCGACCTTCTTCAAGACGCTCCTGCGCTTCATCGTCCCAGTAATCGACAAAGTCGTTGTAAACCTGCGTGAATCGGCTGGCGAGCGGCGAGTCGAGGATGATCGGCAACTGAGGCCAGTCGAGCGTGGACATTTCGCCCGACGGTCCCGCGACTGACGACGTGCCAACCGGCATGCCAGACAGCTGCTTGCGTTGCAGGATATCCTCCAGTTCGTAAAGCAGTTCCTGGGTACGGCCGATGCTGAACGCAGGAATCAGTACCGTGCCTTGATCTTCCAGCGCCCTGTCGATGATGCGCTCCAGTCGCGATTGGCGACTGCTGCGCTCCGCATGAGAGCGGTTGCCGTATGTGCTCTCCAGCACCAGGATGTCCGCGCGCTCAGGAGGTGTGGGGTCAGGCAGCATCGGTGTGTGCCCTGCCCCGAGATCCCCTGAAAATACGACGCGCTCGCTGCGTTGCTCCTGCCGATACTGGAGATCGCATTCCACGTAAGCGGAGCCGAGAATATGTCCGGCCCGTTGCAGCCGCACCTTGCAAACCAATTGCTCGTTGTCGACCAGCGTGAACCAGTGATCGAACGGCAAAGCGATTACCTTTTTGGTAATGACCTGCACGCCTTCCGAGATTTTCTTTGAGTTGTTGCCCACCTGCAGTCTCAGACTGTCCTCGATCACCAAAGGCAACAGGTGCGCAGAGGGCTCGCTGCACAGAACAGGACCCGTGTAACCCGCCGCAATCAGCTCCGGCAGACGACCGACATGGTCGTGGTGCACATGGGTAAGAATCACTGCCTTGATGGCGGCTGG
>JARDZH010000161.1 GCA_029240955.1 Pseudomonas sp.
TGGATTTCAGTGTTGGCGATGATGTTGGCCGTCGCGCCCGGGTTGCCCAGTGCGTGTTGATAGTCCTTGGCGACGTAGTCGATCAGGCCTTCGTCCAGCGGCCAGGCGTTAACCTGTCCTTCCCAGTCATCGATGATGGTATTGCCGAAACGGAACACTTCGCTCTGCATGTACGGAACGCGCGCCGCCAGCCAGGCTTCGCGGGCCGCTTTCAGGGTTTCGTCGTTCGGCTTGGCGAGGAAGGCATCGACAGCCGTGCTGAGTTTTTTCGCACCGTTCTCGGCGTCTTCGAACACGGCAGCGACGATAGTCGCGTAGTTGGCGACCACCGCTTTGGCGTCCGCATCATTGGTCTGAGTCGCAGCCGCCGGAGCGGGAGCCGGAGCAGCAGGCGTCACAGGTGCAGCCGGCGCGGCAGCAGGCGCAGGTGCTGCGGCCTTGTCCTTATCTTCGCCACAACCGGCGAGAGAGATAGCGATGGCCAGCAGACTTGCGGTTGCCAGAGGCATACGAATCATGACGGAATCCTGCGTCTAAAAGGTGATGGCGGCATCCGCCCCAAAAAAGCTGCCACATAATGCGAAAGATTTGCATTTGATGCAAAGCCGTACGGGCCTTGAAAGGTCAAACTGACGGGCAAGGTTGTAACAGGCGGTTACAAGCAGCATGACGGATCAGGAAATCGCCGCACCGCTAGGCTGGTTCTGCCGCAGATAGGTCAGTAATTCGCGGGCGGGCAGCGGTTTGCTGTACAGGTAGCCCTGACCTTCGTGGCAGCCTTCGGCGATGATGTAGCGCTCTTGCGCAAGCGTCTCCACGCCTTCAGCGATGACCTGCATGCGCAGGCTTTTGCCCAGCTGGATGATAGCGCGGACGATGGTGGCGTCATCGTCGTCTTCGATCAGATCCTGAACAAAGCTCTTGTCGATCTTGATCTTGTCCAGCGGCAGGCTTTTCAGATAGCTCAATGATGAATACCCGGTGCCGAAATCATCGATGGCGATCAGCGCGCCGGAACGTCTCAGACTCAGCAAGTGTTGGGCGGCGGTGCTGATATCCTCCATCAGGCCCGTTTCCGTAACTTCCAGCTCCAGGCTTCCGGGCGGCAGGCGATAGATCTGCAGCAGGTTATTGACGACGCGCGGCAGTTCCGAGTGGTGCAGTTGCACCGTGGACAGGTTGACTGCCATGCGCACTTCGCTAAAGCCGTGGTCGTGCCACTCACGCAGCTGGCGGCACGCCTGGTCGAGTACCCATTCGCCGATCGCGATGATCGAGCCGTTCTTTTCGGCCAGCGGGATGAAGGTATCGGGCGGCACCATCCCGTGTTCAGGGTGCTGCCAGCGAATCAGCGCCTCGACGCCCATCACCCGGTTATCCCGATAGCTGATCTGCGGCTGGTAAACCAGATGCAACTGGTTGCGCGGCAAGGCTTCACGCAAGTCCTTTTCCAGTTCGCGGCGCCTGCGCATCTCGCTGTCGACGCTGGCGATATAAAACTGATAACGGTTGCGCGAGCGGGACTTGGCCAGCGTCATGGTCTGCTCGGCTTTCTGCAGAAGCTTTTCGGTGCTGTCGCCGTCTTCGGGGAACAGCGTAATGCCGATGGTACCGCGCAGATTGATCTTTTCCTCGCCCAGTGCGAACGGCGCTTCCATTTCGTCGAGGATCTTCTGCGCCAGTTCGGCGGCTTCGTAAGGCTGTTCGATGCGTGGTTGCACCAGCGCGAACTGGTCGCCGCCCAGCCGGGCCAGGGCGCCGAGCTGCCCGCTGTAAGCGCGAAGTCGATCGGCCAGCGCCAGTAGCAGCTGGTCACCGGACTGGTAACTGAACTGCTCGTTGATCCCTTTGAAGTCATCCAGCCCCAGGCAAAGCACCGCAACCCGCCGTTGCGCGCGTCCTGCCTCTTCCAGGATGTTATCCAGCTCGGTCTGCAGCCGCAGCCGGTTCGGCAGGCCGGTGAGAAAGTCGCTATGGGCCAGACGCTGCAGATTGTTCTCGGCCTCATGACGCAGATAGGCGTTGCGCTCGATCGACGCCAGCAGCTGGTTCGCGGTGTTGACCCACACGCCCAGTTCATTCTTTTCATGGCCCTTGAGCAGCGGCAGCAGATGTTCGCTCGGGCGATCAGGGTTGATGCTGGTCAGGTGGTCGATGATCTTCGACAGGGGTTTGGTCAACAGCCAGTGGTAGACCAGATAAAGCACCAGGCCCAATGCCAGGGCGCGCAACACCCCGGAAATGAAAATGATCACGGCATTGATGAGGAAACCTTCACCGTAGGTCGCCGTGTCCAGCGTGATGCGCAGGTCGCCGTAATACTCGTTGAATGGCGGGCGGCCGATCAGCTGGGTGGTGAAACTGCGCTCCTGGCCCAGAATCAGATCGGTCAGCCAGCGCGTGGCGGTATCTTTGAGCGGCCGTTCTTTCTCTGCGAGCAGCGTTTCGTTCGGATGGCCTATCGACGCCATGCGCACGGCGCTGTCCTGAAACAGGCCTTCGATGACCTGCATGCCCATTTCGCGGTCCAGACTGTAGACCGCTTGAGTGGAAGGGTCGCGGAACATGCCCAGAATGCGCCCGGCATCGGACGCCACGGTCTGACGCGTCTTGTAGGCGTCGAACACGATCTGCGCACAGCTCAACACGACGCCTACCAGCAATGCCGACAGCAGCACTACCCGCAGCAACTTGATCGACAGGCTGTTCTTGAGCTCCAGCTTCAAATGGTCATTCCTTAATCCGTGTCGGGAACGTGTCACTGAGAGGGTTTTTTACCCTCTGAACCACCATCGAAAAACCAGCTGTACCACAGCCGGGGCCGTCCCTTTTTACAAGGTCAGGTCCGCAGCCAAGGCGTCGGCCATGCGGAACGCGCTGAGGGGATCCTACTATGTCGGACCGGTCAGTGCAGACTTGAGCAGGGTGACGCGACTGATATTAGTCCGCTATCCCGTTTTCATACCACTAATTGAGCATGAGAACCGATCGGCCATAAAAAAACCCGGCCTTGGCCGGGTTTTTTGTGAAGCAGGTATCAGGCAGCGTATTGCTTGGCCACGAATTCCCAGTTCACCAGGTTCCAGAAAGCTTCTACATACTTCGGACGCAGGTTGCGGTAGTCGATGTAGTAGGCGTGCTCCCAGACGTCGCAGGTCAGCAGCGGGGTGTCGCCGCTGGTCATCGGGTTGCCGGCGCCGATGGTGCTGGCCAGAGCCAGGGAACCGTCAGCCTTCTTCACCAGCCAGCCCCAACCGGAGCCGAAAGTGCCGATGGAGATCTTGCTGAACTCTTCCTTGAACTTGTCGAAGGAACCGAACGCAGCGTTGATGGCCTCGGCCAGTTCGCCGGTAGGCTCGCCGCCAGCGTTTGGCGCCAGGCATTCCCAGTAGAACGTGTGGTTCCAGACTTGAGCGGCGTTGTTGAAGATGCCACCCGAGGAAGTCTTGATGATCTCTTCCAGGGTCTTGCCTTCGAACTCGGTGCCCGGAATCAGGTTGTTCAGGTTCACGACGTAGGTGTTGTGGTGCTTGTCGTGGTGATATTCCAGTGTCTCCGCGGAAATGTGCGGTGCCAGAGCGTCTTTGGCATAGGGCAGCGGCGGCAATTCAAAAGCCATGGTCTATCTCCTTTCAGGTCAATTGCAGTAATCGCAAGGCCGATCACGGGCGGCCAGATACAGCATGCACCGGGAGTTTTACTCTTTATGCGGCGCAGACCCCGGATCATAGCACCGGGCCTGCGGCTTAACCACGCAACAACTGTGTGGGATAGAGGTTCCAGAGCCTTCCGCTCGGTATTGACGAAACGGTTCAGACGCCACGAATCAGTTGCAGCGCGACTGCAAACATCATGACCGCGACCATGATGTCCAGCAGTCGCCAGGTCGTGGGTCTGGCCAGCCATGGCGCAAGCCACGCGGCGCCCAGCGCCAGGGTCGAAAACCACAATAATGAGGCACTGGCCGCACCGACCACGTAGGCGCCGGGCTCTACCTGTTGCGCGCCGAGCGAGCCGATCAGCAGAACAGTGTCGAGATAGACATGCGGGTTGAGCAGGGTGACCGCAAGCGCACTGAGCAGAACGGCTCGGCGCGAGCGCACGCCGACGGTCTGGCTTTGTTCCAGACTCTGCGCGGAGCAGGCACGACGCAACGCCTGCACGCCATACCAGACCAGAAAGACGACACCGCCCCAGCGCGCGATTGCCAGCAGAGTCGGGTTCTGCGCCAGCACATTGGCCAGACCGAAAACGCCCGCTGCCACCAGGATCGCATCGCAAATCACACACAGCATCGCCACTGGCAGGTGGTGCTCACGCCGCAAGCTTTGCGCCAGCACGAACGCGTTCTGCGAACCGATGGCCATGATCAGGCCGGCCGCGACCAGTAACCCGTTGAGATAGCTTTGCCACATGAAAGAACGTCCGAAAGATACTGTCGAGGCTGGCGATTCTCCCGCGCTTGGCGGTATAAGAAAAACCAATAATCCTGATTGCTCATTAGGAAAACTGATGTTCGATTACAAATTGCTCTCTGCGCTTGCCGCCGTGGTGGAACAAGCCGGCTTCGAACGGGCGGCGCAGGTACTGGGTCTGTCACAATCTGCGGTCTCGCAGCGCATCAAACTGCTGGAGGCGCGGGTGGGGCAGCCGGTGCTGGTTCGCGCCACGCCACCAGAGCCGACCGAAATCGGCCGTCGTCTGCTCAACCATGTCCAACAGGTTCGGCTGCTTGAGCGCGACCTGCAGAGCCAGGTTCCGGCGCTCGACGAAGAAGGCATGCCCGAGCGGCTGCGCATCGCTTTGAACGCCGACAGTCTGGCGACCTGGTGGGCGCGAGCGGTTGGAGCTTTCTGCGCCGAGCATCATTTGTTGCTGGATCTGGTGGTTGAAGACCAGGACGTCGGACTCAAGCGCATGCGCGCTGGCGAAGTCGCGGCCTGCCTGTGCGGCAGCGAGCGTCCGGTCGCGGGCGCTCGGAGTCAGCCACTTGGCGCAATGCGCTATCGTGCTCTGGCAAGTCCTGCGTTTATCGCTCGCAATTTCCCCGACGGGGTCACGCCAGAGCGGCTGCAGCGCTCGGCGGCATTGGTGTTCGGCCCGGACGATTATCTGCAGCACCGATTTCTGGCGGCGCTGGGGGTCGAGGGCGGTTTCGAGCATCATCTATGCCCGTCGTCGGAAGGCTTCATTCGTATGATCGAAGCCGGATTGGGCTGGGGACTGGTGCCCGAGCTGCAAGTGCACGAACAGCGACAGACAGGCGCGCTGCAGGAGCTGGTCGCCGAGCGCTACATCGATGTGCCGCTGTACTGGCACCATTGGCGCAACGGCGGGCAGTTGCTGACTCGACTGACCGAACATCTTGTCCGGACGTCCGGTCAATGGCTGGTGCCGCTGGGCGGCAAGTGAGCGTCAACTGGTTCGTGTAATGATCGGGGTCGGCAACAGCCGACCCGTACAAGCTTTATGGAGCGGTAAATGAAGATTCTGGTCACCGGCGCAAGCGGCTTCATCGGCGGGCGTTTCGCACGCTTCGCGCTGGAGCAGGGCATGAGCGTGCGGATCAATGGCCGCCGCGCGGCAAGCGTCGAACATCTGGAACGGCGCGGCGCTGAGTTCATCCAGGGAGACCTGGCCGATATCGATCTGGTCAAGCGGCTGTGCAGCGATGTCGACGCCGTGGTGCATTGTGCGGGCGCGGTCGGGGCGTGGGGGCGTCGTCAGGATTTCATGCTGGGAAACGTCCAGGTCACTGAAAATGTGGTCGAGGCCTGTCTGAAACGGCGCGTTCGACGTCTGGTGCATCTGTCGTCGCCGTCGATCTATTTCGACGGCCGTTCGCACCTTGGTA
>JARDZH010000162.1 GCA_029240955.1 Pseudomonas sp.
CCTCCATCGGCGCCAGGCAAGCCGGGTCCGGCGTGGGCACGTAGTGGTTGTAGAACGTGCAGCCCTCCACCGAAGGCCCGAGCACCCACAGCCGCGGGTGCACCGAGCCGTCCTGTTGCAGTGCGCGGCCCAGCGCGTCGGTGTCGATCCCGTCAGCCGGCCAAGGATGAGCCGCACGGATCAGCCCCTGCTGGAGCAGATCTGCAATCAACTCTTGAGCACTCCCGGACAAGCCGCTGTGAGCGACCCGGGCGGGGATGACCTGATCGAAGTCGAGGTGATGTTCAGCGCCAGGGCCGAGTACGGTCACAACCCCGGCATCGATCAGCGCCAGCAGGTCTTCGTAGCGTTCAAGCTGCGGGCCGCCGACCAGACGGTTGGAAACCCTGGCCCAGACGCTGTAGAAATCATGGGTGGAGGCGTCGGTGAGGCCGTGACGATCAGCCACTCGGCGCAACAGGTCGCGGCAGTCGCGCCAGACCTCCAGCGCAGCCTTGACCGGACTCTGCGCAGCGCCCAGGCGGCTAAGCGCAAGATCACGTTCGATCCAGTGCCGAAACCACGCCGCGTAGGCCTCGCCCTGCCCCGACCCTGAACCTGGCCACGCCGCGGTGGGCATCCACTCCAGCGGATCGAATGCGCCCCACTGATCTGCCAGTCCTGCAAACAGCGTCTCGCGAGCCACGTTATCGGTCGCCATGCGCAGTTGATGTTGCACGCGGCCGAGCTGCGCCGGCGCGTCCCGCTGCAGCCGTGTCTGATAAAACACGGCGCGCATCTCAGCGGCGATCAGCGGCAGCACATCATGGCGAAAATCCAGCTGGCCTGCCTCGCGCCCCAAACGCAGCGCGTCCACCGCGGCTGCGGTGAAGAACAGCCGTGGCCATTTCAGTGAGTCGACCGCAATCCGGGGCCTGGCGTGAAAGGGCAAACCGCTGCGCGACTGCAGGAACACCTGTGGCTCACGACCGGACGGCTGATAACGCCAGCCGGCAAAACCCTGATCGCGGACGTAACGGCCACCGCGGCCTTCGGTCAGCCCGGCCAGTGTGTCCATCGCCGTAAGCCCCAGCCCCTCGATAGCGACGCGGCCGTGGGCCTCTTCAACACTCGACGCCTGCGGTGCATGGCCGGTGGTGAGAAACACCGCATCGCACGCCTTTTGCCAGCCGCTGGCGCTGACCAGCCGGAAACCCGTACGGCCGGCCAACGGCCGACACTGGCTGAGCTTTTCTGCGTGGTGCTGAACCTGCACGTGCGCCGGGCAGCTCTGGATCAGCAGGCGATAACAGGCTTGCAGGTAGCGCCCCAGTAGCTTGCGCGGCACGAAATCGCCGTACTGCACTGGCCGGCCGCCGTGCTCGACGACATGACCTCGCTCATCCAGCTGCACACCGCGCTGGTTGCACCATTGCAGGAAGGTCATGGTCGCGGACTCACTGGCCGGAAACGCCGAAGAGAATGCGGACAACTGCCCGGCCGGGGTGTTGAGCATCAGGTAATCGGGCTGCTCGCTGTGGTGCAGCCCGCCGCCCGGCGCCCGCGGTTCGAAGACGTCGATGCGCAGACGCAGACCCGGGGTCTGGCGCGCCAGGCCGATGAGTTGCTCCAGCACGCTGAGGCCTCGCGACCCCATGCCGACGATCGCGATTCTCGATGGCTCGTTTCTGAACTGTCCGGTTCTGAACGGCTCGGCTCTGAACGGCTGGGCCGGGGAATGGGCAGCCCGGTCGGCTTCAGCCTGCCTAGCCTGTAGGGAAATCCTTTTCATGACATTCACCAGCGATTCGATTCGAAGAAAAAGTTCGGTACGGCCAGCGCACTGCCCTTGGCCAGCGCCTGCCGATAGATGCGATAGCCCACCGCAAGGTCCAGCACGCCCAGGCCGAACGGCGAGAAGATCGAGGCTTTGTCAGGGCTGAGCTCGACCTCGCCGCACATCAACTGCGCCAGCGTGCCGGTGATGAACGAGCGGTCCTGATAGTGCTGCACGGCCAGGTCCGGCGAGGTTTGCGCCTTGAGGCAATGCTCAACGTCGTCGAGGATGTTGTTGGCTGCGGCAATCACCTGCGGACCGAGGTCGCGCAGCGAGATATTGAGCACGAGCTGTCCCGGCGCGAACAGCGGTTCCAGCACATACGGGCTCGGCGCCGTGGTTGCGAACACCACCAGATCGGCACGCAGGCTGTCCGCCAGGTCGGCACCGTCTGCAGACAGGCCGTGGTGATTGGAGGCGTGGGCCAGCAGCGCGGCAGCGCTGACCTGGTCGGTGTCGTGCACGCTGACGTGCTGCATCGTCCAGCCGTCGCTGACGAAAATGTCGAGAATCGTGCGGGCAATGAACCCCGCGCCTATGAACGCCACGCGCTTGACCTGACGCTGGCGGCGGTTCATCCACCAGGCGCCCAGCACGGCCGAGGCCGCCGTGCGCGAGGCGCTGATGCGCGACGCTTCAAGACATGCAAAGGCGTAGCCGGTGTGCGGGTCGTTGAGCACCAGCACCGCCGAGGCCCGCTGCAGACCGGATTCGGTGTTGCCCGGAAAGCTGGAAATCCACTTGATGCCGCTGACCGGCTGCTCGCCTTGCAGACTCGCCGGCAAGGCAATGATCCGGTTGGCCGGCGCGTCGGGAAAGCGCAGGAAATAGCTGTCAGGATTGACGGTCTGGCCGGCGTGATGCTCCAGATAAGCGCCGCGCACGTCCTCGATGCACGCCTGCGGGTCGGCGCTCAACAGCCGCGCAACCACTTGCCCGTCGACCAGATGAAACGGCGCATCACGCTGCTGTCTGGCGGCGAGATAGCGCGTCCACTCCGGCACGATGGGCATGTCCGCCAGCGCCATGCTCAGCACCTCGGCGCCGAACCGCTGCTCCACCCACTGATCGTCGTACAGCGTATCCAGATAACGTTCGCCCCAGTCCGGCGACAGCGCCACCACCACCGAACCTGGCTCGATGCGCTCGCGCCAGGCATGCACGGCAGCGATCACGGTCGCGGTCGAACCGCCGACCAGCATCCCCTTGGTGCGCGCCAGCAACCGGCACATGGCGACGGTGCGTGACTCGGGCACCATCTCCAGTGCGTGGATCCCGTCGATGTCGAAGATCGGCGGCCGCTGGCTGGTGCCCAGCCCCGGTATGAAACGGCGACCGGGCGGCGTGTCGAACGTGACTGAGCCGACACTGTCCACAGCGATGATTCGAGTGGTCGGATGGTGCTTGCGGAAATGCTGCACGCAGCCCATCAGCGTGCCAGTGGTCCCGGCGCCGACGAACAGATAATCCACATGCCCGACTTCACGGGAAATGGAACGCGCAGTCGTGCAGGCGTGAGCGCGCGGGTTGGCGGCGTTCTCGTATTGATTGAGCCACACGTAACGCGGGTCGCTGGCGACCTTGTCGCGAATCAGCTCAAGGCGCGTGCCCAGATAACCGCCGTTGGCGTCCGGCGTCTCGACGCGAATCACGTCAGCGCCGTACGTGCGCATCATGCGGATGTTGTGGTTCGAGGTGTTGGGGTCGACCACGCAGGTGAAGGCAATGCCGCGCTCGGCGCAGAGCATCGCCAGCGCGACCCCGAGGTTGCCGGATGACGATTCGATCAGAACCGTGTCGGGGCCGATCAGACCACGGGCCTGCAGGTCATTCACCAGGCCTGCGGCGGTCTTGAGCTTGATCGAGCCTGCGGGGTTGAACGACTCCATTTTCAGGAGAAAGTCGGGGCCAACGCCCGACACCTTGAGGAAGGTCCGGTCGTGGACGATGTCGCTGATTGTCTCGTACATGAGGGTCACTTCACTGTGCCGGAATCGGTTCAAAGTCGGGGGTCGGTGTGGCGTGTCCGCGCAGAGCCGGGTCACGCACGGCACGTTCCAGGGCGTGAGCGATGCGCTCGGCACGCAGCGCCATCAGCGAGAAGGACTGGCTGTCACTGATGCCGTGACTGCGTTCGGACAGACCGTTGACCCAGAGCTTCACCTCGCAGCCCTCTCGGGTCGCTACCTGGTAATCGCGGTCGATCAACAGGCCGCCGTCGCGATCAGCCTTGAGCCAAGGCTGCAGGTTGCTGAGCAGCGGCGGGATCAGGTACTGCTGGTAGCCGGTACCCAGCACCACCACGTCGACATCGAGCGTGGTGCTGTGGCGGCTGAAAGTGTCGGTCAGCACCACGCGATAGCCCTCGCCCAGCGGCTGGATGTCCGATACAACACGGTAGGCGTGGCTGTGCAGACGCTGGCGCCCGGCGATGCGGTCTTCGTACATCAGCGAGAAGAGATTCTGGCTTTCGTCCGGGTCAATGCCGGCGTAATTGGTCGAACGACTCCAGTCGAGGAACCGGTGCCGCGCGGCCGGCTCAAGGTTGTGGAAGTAGTCAACGTGGTCCGGGCCGAACACCCGATTGGGAAACTGCCCCAACTGCGTGAGTTTGAAACCCGCCGAGCGATGCACCGAATGGACTTCAAGGCCGCGGTCACGGCCCAGCAGTTCCAGCACCGACTCGCTGGCGCTCTGACCGGAACCCAGCACCAGCCAGCGCTTGGGCAGCTCGGGGCCGAGGGCGTCGAGGCGGGTCAGAAACTGCGAGGTATGGAACAATCGCGGCCCTTGCAGCGGCACAAACGCCTCGGGAATTCGCGGCGCACTGCCGCTGGAAAGCACGACGTTGCGCGTGGTGAACCGGGCATTCGGCGTCACCAGTTCCACGGCCTCTAAGCGACCGTCCCTCATGACCGGCAGGATGTCAGTCACCGGCGTACTGAAGTGGGCGTCGCCGCTCACTTGCCCGGACACCCAGGCCACGTAGTCCGACCATTCATGGCGGCTTGCCGGACGACCCAGCAGCCCGAAGTCGAACATGCGGCCCATGGCTTTGAGGTACATGGCGAACGAGAACCGGCTGCGGGGGTTGCGCGGCGTCACCAGATCACGGAACACGTGATGATTGATGTCCGTGCCTTCGAGCAGCAGTTCGGGATGCCATTGGGTATGCGGCGCGGCTTCGAAGTAGCGCAGCGACAGTTCGCCAAGCGGCGCATTGGCTTCCCGTGCGTCCTCGAACGCGCAGGACAACGCGATGCCAGCAGGCCCGAAGCCGATGCACACGGCGTCGGATGCAAGTGGGTGTTGCGTAACAAGAGTCATGGAATTCTCGTCCGTGGAATTGACAGCAAAGGTTTGAATGAACGGCAAGCTCAGCCACTGAGCGGGATCAGTCCTGCCGGACCGATGCGCCAGAGCTGGGTCCACACGCCATGGCGTTCGCCACGGGTAAAAGCGACTTCGCCCAGCGGAGTATCGAAACGGGTGGTTTGCAATGCCTGGAGCAGCTCGTGCCTGCGCCACGCACCGGTCGCGAGCTGCGCCAGCACGTGCAACATCAACAGGCTTTCCCGGTAGTAGGTTTCAGGCGGCGCGTTGAACAGCGCTTGCAGCTGCGCATCCCCTGAGCCAAACGCTTGATCCGCAGCGCCGAAGCCGATGACGTAAGTGCTGTCGTCCGCCTCTGGCGCGGTGCCCAACTGCATGGAAACCGCGTCGTCGGTGAGCACCAGCGGCGCTTTGCTGCCCGCAGCGCGACGCGATTGCCAATGCTCGCGACTGGCGCGCAGGCGGCCGGCGAACACCTCGACCTGCGCCTGCTCGCGTTCGGCAACCCTTTGCAAACCGGCTTGCGCTGCAGTCTTCGCGATGGCGCTGGCCAGGCCTTGCCCGTGGGCGCTGTCATCGGCGCTGACATGCACGACCTGCCATTTCCGCCCCGTCAGCCAATCGACCAGATCTGCCGCCAGTTGCCGGTCGGACGGGCAAAAGCGGAATACATTGGCGTGTTGCTGCGTGAGGCC
>JARDZH010000163.1 GCA_029240955.1 Pseudomonas sp.
ACAGCGGGTTCAACCTGCGTGCCCATTGGCTGCAGTCGCCGCACCATGGCAGCCGCTCGTCGTCCTCGAATGCGTTTCTGCGTGCTGTGGACCCACACGCTGTACTCATCTCCCGAGGGCGAAACAACTCGTTCGGCCATCCGCACCCGCTGGTCATGTCGCGCTATCGGTGGTTGAAGATCGCAAGCCATGACAGCGCTGAACTGGGCGCCATCAGTGTTCGGCTCGGAACCTTCGGCGCGGCCAGGTCGCAGCAGATGGAGCGTCGCTTCTGGCGCGACTGACATAGGGGTATACGTGCCGGGAATACTGGCGATAGGCCAAGAAATCCGGATTTCCGACACCCGATGCACGGATGTTGATCGCGGGGTTCGGACAGTCGTCGACGCTATGTTAGAGTGGCGCCAATTTTTTGCGGGAGGCGTCGCTGTGTGGGAGCTGGTCAAATCCGGTGGATGGATGATGCTGCCGATCATTCTGAGTTCCATCGCCGCTGCGGGCATTATCATCGAACGGCTGTGGACGCTGCGTGCCAGCCGTATCACGCCGCCGCACCTGCTCGGCCAGGTCTGGCAGTGGATTCAGGACAACAAGCTGGACGCAGAGAAGCTCAAGGAGCTGCGTGCCGATTCACCGCTCGGCGAAATCCTTGCGGCGGGTCTGGCCAACTCCAAGCATGGTCGCGAGATCATGAAGGAATGCATCGAAGAGGCCGCCGCGCGGGTCATCCATGATCTGGAACGCTACCTGAGTGCACTGGGTTCGATCGCCGCCATGGCACCGCTGCTGGGGCTGCTCGGTACGGTTCTGGGCATGATCGACATCTTTGGTTCTTTCAACAGCTCCGGCACCACTGCCAACGCAGGTGTTCTGGCCGGCGGTATTTCCAAGGCGCTGATCTGCACAGCCTCGGGCCTGATCGTGGCGATCCCGGCGATCTTCTTTCACCGCTTCCTGCAAGGCCGGGTCGACGAACTGGTCGTCGGCATGGAGCAGCAGGCGATTCGTCTGGTTGAAGTGGTGCAGGGTGACCGTGAAGTCGACCTGATCAACGCCAAGGTCGACCTCAAGGCACTGGCCCGCGCCGGAGGCAAGAAGAAGTGAAGTTCCGTCGTCGCAGGCCGCGCGAGATCATCGACGTCAACCTTGTGTCGTTGATCGACGTGGTGTTCATCCTGCTGCTGTTTTTCATCGTCACCACCACCTTCACCCGCGAAACGCAGTTGCGCGTGGATCTGCCGCAAGCGGTCACCGGTGCGTCGTCCGATGACCTCAGCGTCAAACAGCTGGATATCGCGATCAACGCCGACGGCGTTTTCTCCCTGAACAATCAGCTGCTGCCGAAAAACGATCTGGACACCCTGATCGAAGCGCTGCAGCGCGAGTCGGCGGGCGACACCAGCCTGCCGCTGTCGATCAGTGCAGACGGCAAGACGCCGCATCAATCGGTGATCACCGCCATGGATGCAGCGGGCAAACTGGGCTTCAGTCAATTGCGCATGACCACTGTCGAGGCCGCACCGGCTAACTGATGGCACTGACTGACCGCTTACTCGACGCCTGGTACACCGGTCACCCGGCGCTCGGCCTGCTGCGTCCGCTGGAATCCCTTTACCGGCGCGTGGTGAACGGCAAGCGCGAGCGCTTTCTGGCCGGACAGGGCGATATCTATCGCGCGCCGGTGCCGGTCGTGGTGGTGGGCAACATCACCGTCGGCGGCACCGGCAAGACACCGTTGATCCTATGGATGATCGAGCACTGCCGCAGCAAGGGGTTGCGAGTCGGAGTCGTCAGTCGCGGCTATGGTGCGAAACCGCCGAGCCTGCCGTGGCGCGTTCAGCCTGATCAGGATGCGGCAGAGGCAGGCGACGAGCCTTTGCTCATCGTGCAGCGCAGTGGCGTTGCGCTGATGATCGACCCTGACCGCAGCCGCGCTGTGCAGGCTTTGCTGGCCGCCGAGCCGCTGGACCTGATTCTCTCCGACGACGGTCTGCAGCATTACCGTCTGGCACGCGACCTTGAACTGGTACTGATCGATGCCGCTCGCGGGCTTGGCAACCGGCGTTGTCTGCCGGCCGGGCCGCTGCGCGAACCGGTCGAACGTCTCGACAGTATCGATGCGCTGCTTTACAACGGCGCGGCTGCCGATCGTGACGACGGTTACGCGTTCACGCTCAAACCTTCGGCGCTGGTCAATCTGCGCAGTGGCGAGCGACTCCCCGTCGACCACTTCCCCAGAGGCCAGCAGCTGCATGCGGTCGCCGGGATCGGCAACCCGCAGCGTTTCTTCAGGACCCTCGAAGGATTACACTGGCAACCCATCGCCCATGCGTTCGCCGATCACGCGCAGTACAGCGCGCAAGCCCTGGCGTTCACCCCGGCGCTGCCGGTGGTGATGACCGAGAAGGACGCGGTGAAATGCCGTGCCTTTGCAGCGGATGACTGGTGGTATCTGGCGGTGGACGCGGTCCCGTCCGACGCCTTCATTCGCTGGTTCGACGAACAATTGCTTCGTTTCTCTCCTTGATAGTTTCAGGAACTCCTATGGACACCAAATTGCTCGATATCCTCGCCTGTCCGATCAGCAAGGGCCCCTTGAAGCTCAGCGCCGACAAGACCGAACTGATCAGCAAGGGCGCCGGTCTGGCCTATCCGATCCGCGACGGCATTCCCGTCATGCTGGAAAGCGAAGCACGTACGCTGTCTGCCGAGGAGCGTCTGGAGAAATGACTGCAGCCTTCGTCGTTGTCATTCCGGCACGCTACGGTTCGAGTCGTTTTCCGGGCAAGCCGCTGGCGATGATCGCCGGCAAGCCGATGATCCAGCATGTCTGGGAGCAGGCTCGCAAAAGCAGTGCCGAGCGAGTGGTCGTGGCTACCGATGACGCGCGCATCGTGCAGGCTTGCGAGGCGTTCGGCGCGGACGTCGTGCTGACCCGCGAAGACCATAATTCCGGCACCGATCGTCTGGCCGAAGTGGCCACGCACCTGGGGCTGGCGGCCGACGCCATCGTGGTCAACGTGCAGGGCGACGAGCCGATGATTCCCCCGGCGGTGATCGATCAGGTCGCGGCTAACCTGGCGGCGCACCCGGAAGCCGGGATTTCGACCCTGGCCGAGCCGATCGAAGACGTCACGGCGCTGTTCAATCCCAATGTGGTCAAGGTCGTCAGCGACGTTAACGGCCTTGCGCTCACGTTCAGCCGCGCGCCGTTGCCCTGGGCGCGCGATGCACTGGCCAAAACCCGCGATGAACTGCCCGAAGGCGTTCCCTACCGTCGTCACATCGGCATTTACGCTTATCGCGTCGGCTTCTTGCATGACTTCGTGAGCTGGGGGCCATGCTGGCTGGAAAACACCGAAAATCTGGAGCAGCTTCGCGCCTTGTGGAACGGTGTACGGATCCATGTGGCCGATGCTCTGGAAGCGCCGCCCGCCGGCGTCGACACCCCCGACGATCTGGAGCGCGTGAAGCGCTTGCTGGAGCATTGATGGCCCGGTCTCTGACGGTCGAGGCGGCGCGCGCATGACCCTGAATGTTCAGTCTCAGGTATCACTCAAGCCGTTCAATACATTTGGCGTGGACGTTCGGGCCTCGTTGTTCGCTGAGGCGCACAACGATGAAGACGTCCGTGAAGCTCTGGCTTATGCGCACGCCCATGACGTGCCACTGCTGGTCATCGGCGGCGGCAGCAATCTGCTGCTGACCGGCGATGTTCAAGCGCTGGTGCTGCGCATGGCCAGTCGTGGTATTCGCATCCTGCGTGAAGATTGCCAGCAGGCCGTCGTCGAAGCCGAGGCAGGCGAGCCGTGGCACCCCTTTGTACGATCGTGCCTTGAGCTCGGGCTGGCGGGGCTTGAAAACCTCAGCCTGATCCCTGGCACCGTTGGCGCTGCGCCCATGCAGAACATCGGCGCGTACGGCGTCGAGATCAAGGATGTATTCCACAGCCTTGATGCGCTGGATCGGCAGACCGGCGAAGTCCAGCAGTTCACACTGGCTGACTGCGCGTTCGGCTATCGCGACAGCGTGTTCAAGCAGAACCCCGGGCGCTGGCTGATTCTGCGCGTGCGCTTCACGCTCAGCCGCGCTGCGGTGCTGCATCTTGAATACGGACCGGTTCGCCAGCGTCTGGAAGAAATGGGCGTCAGAGAGCCTGGGCCGATGCAGGTCAGTCGGGCAATCATCGCCATTCGCAGTGAAAAGCTGCCGGACCCGGCGGTGCTCGGCAACGCCGGAAGCTTCTTCAAGAACCCGGTCGTCAGCACTGGCGTGTACGCGTCGATCAAGGCTGATCATCCGGGCGTGGTGGGGTACGCGCAGGCCGATGCAGCGTGAAACTGGCGGCAGGCTGGTTGATCGAAGCGGCGGGCTGGAAGGGTTTTCGAGAGGGAGATGCAGGCGTGCATGCGCTGCAGTCGCTGGTGCTGGTCAATTATGGACAGGCCACCGGTGCGCAGCTTCTGGACCTTGCGCGCCGCATTCAGCAAGACATCGCCAAGCGTTTTGGTGTCGAGCTTGAGATGGAGCCGAATCTGTACTGACGGTTGCTCCGCGCAGCCGACACGAAGTCACTGCGTTACATCGGCGGCATAAAAAAAGCCCTACCTGCTTACACAGGTAGGGCTTTTTCATGGGCGGGGATCAGACGAGAGGTTTGGTCTCGGTCTCTTCCTCGGCCTGCGGCTGGGCAGCGGCTTGTTCAGCCTCGGCCAGACGACGGGCTTCTTCTTCACGCTTGCGACGACGCACTTCACGAGGATCGTTCGGCGCGCGACCATTGCTGCTGACCGGCAGAGCAGGGGCTTCAGCTGGAACCGGCTGGGCTTCAACCTTAGGCGCTTCCACTTCAGCTGTTTCCACTTCCGGCGTTTCGACCGTGGCAGCAGCGGCGTAGGGTGCCGGTGCTTCCTGCACGACCAGCGGCTCGGCAGCTGGCAGCTCTGCGGAATCGGTAGCTGGCGCAGGCTCTTGAGCCTTGGCTTCTTCTACCTTGCTTTCCTCAGGCGTGCTCGCCTCTTCAACCTTGGCTTCGACCGGAGCAGGCGTCGGAGCGAACGGTGCTACACGCTCGGCGTGCGGCGCGTCGGCCTGTTCGGTCTGAGCAGCCAGAACCGGCGCTTCGACCTGTGCAGGTTCGACTTCGACGTCTGGCGCGCTGTCAGCTTTCGGCGCGGTATCGGCGACAGGCGCTTCAACAGCTGGCGTTTCTACGGCAGCGGTTTCGGCTTCTGGCGTTTCTGCCTTCCGAGCTCCGACAGCAGGTGCCTCGACAGCCTGAGTTTCAGGAGCGGAGGCTTCGACGGCTGGTGCTTCAAAGGTTGGTGCTTCCACAACGGAGGCTTCAACCACCGACGTTTCAACCGTCACGGTTTCAGAAACTTCCGACACCTTGACCTCGGCCGCCTGTGCAGGCTCCTGAGTCGCAGGCGTTTCGACAGCGCTGGTGGCACGTTCTGCCTGCTGATGCGCTTCGGCTTCTGCAGGAGCGCTGATGGCGCTGCTGGCGACCGCGGCAGTCACTGCCAGGCCCGCTGCCAGATCGGCACCTGTTTCTTCGCTGCCGTTTTCGTTCTCTTCGGAGCCTTCGATCACATCACCGTTCGCATCACGCTGACGCTCGCGACGGTTGCTGCGACGACGCTGACCACGGGAGCGACGACGAGGGCGATCGCCTTCGCTGCCTTCCTGGTTGTCGTCCTGCGCCTGCTCTTCGTTCAGCAATGCTTCGTCTTCGCTGGCCGCTGCAGCCTGTTCGGCGCGCGGTTGACGCTCTTCACGCGGTTCACGGACTTCACGTGGCGGACGTGGCTGACGTTCTTCACGCGG
>JARDZH010000164.1 GCA_029240955.1 Pseudomonas sp.
TGCAGGAGCCCGTGCGCCAGCCTGACGCCAATCCTTTTGCGGGCGCTGTGGCGGCCAACCCGTTTGTGGGTTTGCCAGGCCAGCGCAACCAGTCGCGACTGGCACACAGCAGCTTGTCGCAGATTCCGTTACCCGCGCAGATCCAGCTGGACCCGGCAAGCGAAGAGGCTCCAGGTGCAGCAGCAGGCACGAGCAGCGGCTCGCGAATGCAGGCGGGGATGCAAGACGCCAACCCCCAAACGCCGGTGCGCGACAAAGAGCGCGGCCTTGCGCGCCTCGACACCGCAGCGGATTCACGCGACGCGGCGCAGCGCGCGTTGAACCAGATACAACAGGAACGCAGCCCGCGCGTAACCCAGGGCGTCACGTTCCAAGGCAATGACAGCGAGTCGGGGCTTGGCAAGCTGACCAATGTGCAGGCGCCGCTGGAAGTCAGCGTTCCGGTGGGCGATGACCGACTGGCGTTGCGGGTCACGCCGGTCTGGCTCAATGCCGGTGACGTGGGAAGTGAGGCACTCGGCCGCTTCGGCGGCGGCCCTGCCGCAGCATTGGCCGGTGCATCTGCAGGCTCTCAAAAAGACCAGGGAACGGGCGTGGCAGTGGCCTATGAAAGTCCGTCCCTTGGGCTCAAAGGCGACCTGGGCACCAGCCCGATGGGGTTTCTGTACAGCACCGTGGTCGGCGGCATCAGCCTGAATCGCTCATTCGTCGAAGGCGGCAACTGGCGTTACGGACTGAACCTTTCCCGGCGTTCGGTCACCGACAGCCTGGCCTCTTTCGCCGGCGCTCGCGATGAGCGCACGGGCGTGAAGTGGGGCGGTGTCACCGCCAATGGCGCACGTCTGCAAGTGAGCTATGACGACGGTGATTTTGGTGTGTACGGCGGCGGTGCCGTGCATAAATTGCTCGGCAACAACGTCGATGACAATACCCGCGTCGAAGCGGGCGCCGGGGCTTACTGGTACCTGCTCAACGATGACAACGAACAACTGACCACCGGCTTGAGCCTCACCGGTATTCGCTATGACAACAATCAGAGCTTCTTCACCTACGGTCACGGTGGTTACTTCAGCCCGCAGAACTTCCTGTCCATCGCCTTGCCGGTCAGTTGGTCACAGCGCTCAGGCCGTCTGAGTTATTCGCTGCGTGGCTCGGTGGGCCTGCAGCATATCGAGCAGGACTCGGCCCCTTACTTCCCCGACGACAACGCCGCGCAAAACGCGCTTCAGCAACTGTCGCAAGTGTTCGCGGCTTCCGGCAGCAGCCTGCCCACGCAGTACGACGGGCAGAGCAAGACCGGGGTGGGCTACAGCCTGGCGGCGGCCGCCGAGTACCGCATGGGCAGCAACTTTTTCCTGGGGGGCAATTTCGGCATGGACAACGCCCGTGATTACAAGCAATGGAGCGGCGGTCTGTACCTGCGCTACATGCTCGAGGACTCCACCGGCCAGATGGCGCTCCCGGTCAGTCCCTATCAATCCCCTTATTCCAGTCAGCAGTAGGAGACTTCCAGCGTGGCAACAGCATCGATTATCGCAGGCATGACGATTCTGATCATCGGAGACAGTCATCTGGCCACTCCCGATTATCTGATCCACACCTTGCACGACAATCTGGTCCAGCAAGGCGCCAAGGTTCACTCGTTGGGCATTTGCGGGGCCAACGCTGGCGATTGGCTCAAAGCCACGCCGGGCACGTGCGGCGGTGCCGAGCGTCGTGATGCAGAAAAACCAGTCGTGCTGGGCAGCAAGGCAGCCACCTTGCCTATCGGCCAGTTGCTGGCCAGTGACAAGCCGGACCTGGTGTTGATCGTGATGGGCGACACCATGGCCAGTTACACCAAGCCGGCATTTCCCAAGGCCTGGTTCTGGCAGCAGACCACCGCGCTGACCAAAGAGATCTCCGCCAACGGCACACGCTGCGCCTGGGTCGGACCGAACTGGGGCACCGAGGGCGGCAAATATGGCAAGACCTTTGCGCGGGTCGAGATGACCTCCAAATTTCTGGCGGCCAACGTCGCGCCCTGCAGCTATATCGATTCGCTGCAGTTTTCCAAGCCAGGCCAGTGGGCCACAGTTGATGGGCAGCATTTGACCGGCCCGGGTTACAAGACCTGGAGCGACAGCATCAGCAAGGCGCTGATCGACACTCCGGCCGTCAAGGACGCGCGCAAATGATCGGGCGTTTTGCGGTTCTGCTGGCAGGCTCTTTCTTGTCCCTCAACGCCCTGGCTGCCGAAGTGGCCTTGTACCCCACAGGCCCTGCTCAGGATTCGGCCTTCATCCGCTTCATCAACGCCGGTGCCGCGCCGCTGGACGTGATCGCCGCTCAGGACCAGCCGCCGCTGCGCCTGGACGACAAACAGCCGGCCTCGCTGTTCTTTCCGGTGCAGGCCAGCAGCTCGATCAAAGGCACGCTGGTCAGCGGTCAGCATAAGCTCGCCGTGGACTTGAGCGTCGAGCCAGGCGAATTCGCCACCGTTGTCGCCTTGCCGCAGGCCGATGGCGCGCTCAAGCAGGTGACAGTGCGCGAGCAGCCGGATGACTTCAATGGCCTGAAAGCGTCGCTGGCGTTCTACAGCGTCGACGCCGGTTGTGCCGATGCCACGCTGCGCCCGGCCGGACGCAATGCAGATCTGTTCAAGGCCGTGCCGACGGGGACGTTGCAGCGCCGTTCGATCAACCCGGTGAGCCTGTCGGTGCAACTGGTGTGCGGCGGCGCGAATGCCGGCTCGCCTGTGGATCTGGGCGAACTCAAGGCCGGCGAACGCTACAGCGTATTGCTGGTGCCGTCTTCAGCCGGGCCGCGACTGCTGCCTGCGACGGACACCGTGTCTCACTGATCGGATGGCGTAGTCGTCGTTATGGTATTTGCGTCTCTTGAGTTCCTGATGGTGTTCCTGCCGGCGTTTCTGGCGGTGTACGCGCTGGCGCGCCCGGACTGGCGTAACGTCGTGCTGCTGATCGGCAGCTGGCTGTTCTACGGCTGGCTGAGCCCGCTGTTTCTGGCGCTGCATATCCTGCTGACCCTCGTGGCGTGGGTCGGCGGATTGCTGGTGGACCGGGCACGGGAAGGCTCAAGCGGACGCGTGCGTTTGCTGGTGGCGTTGATCGTGTTCAACACCGCCGTGCTGTGCTGGTACAAGTACGCCAATATCGTGGCCGCCAACTGGAACGAGCTGATCACCTGGTACGGCGCCATGCCGATGGAATGGCAGCGCGTCGCTTTGCCGGCGGGCCTGTCGTTCATTGTGCTGCAGGCCATCTCCTATCTGGTGGACGTGCACCGCCACACCGTGCCGGTGGAGCGCAGCTTCATCAATTACGCGACCTACATTTCGATGTTCGGCCACTCGATCGCCGGCCCCATCATCCGCTACGACTGGGTGCGCCGCGAGCTGGTGCAGCGCCATTTCAATCGGCAGAACTTTGCGCTGGGCGCGCGGCGCTTCATGGTCGGCATGAGCATGAAAGTGCTTGTGGCCGACACCTTGTCGCCCTTGGTGGACGTGGCGTTTCATCTGGAGAACCCGTCGTTGGTGGACGCCTGGATCGGGTGTCTGGCGTATTCGCTGCAGCTGTTCTTCGACTTTGCCGGCTACAGCGCGATGGCCATCGGCTTAGGCCTGATGCTGGGTTTTCACTTCCCCGAAAACTTCAACAGGCCGTATCTGGCCAGCAGCATTCAGGATTTCTGGCGCCGCTGGCACCTGTCGCTGTCCAGCTGGCTGCGCGATTACCTGTACATCGGCCTGGGCGGCAACCGTCGCGGGGTCTGGAACACTTACCGCAACCTGTTCCTGACCATGGCCATCGCAGGCCTGTGGCACGGCGGCGACAGCTGGAACTATCTGCTGTGGGGCTCGGCGCATGGTGTGGCGCTGTGCGTCGACCGCGCCTGGTCGCGCTCAAGCCTGCCTTCGGTGCCCAAGCCGTTGGCGCATCTGTTGACGCTGCTGTTCGTGTGCCTGGCCTGGACCTTGTTCCGCGCGCCGGATTTCCACACGGCGATGACGATGTACGCCGGTCAGTTCGGCCTGAATGGCCTGGCCTTGGGCGATGCGTTGGCGGTGACCTTGCGTCCTGTTCACGGCATCGCGGCCTTGTTGGGCGTGGTCTGTGTAATCGCACCGGTATGTCTTGATCGCTGGGAGCAGCGCTTCGGCGCGCGACCGCTGTACGTGATCGGCGCGGCGGTGTGGCCGGTCGCCGGCTTTTTGCTGTCCTTCGCGCTGATCGCCAGCCGCGAGACGGTGCCCTTTCTGTACTTCCAGTTCTGAGGACGACGCCCGATGACTTCTTCCTCTGATTTTCCTCCGCCAGCGACTGACCTCGCTGTACGTGTCAGTACAGTGGCCGGGATCACCCTGGCTGCGTTTCTGGCCGTCGGACTGCTGGCGACCTGCGTGCTGACCGCCAGCGGCAAGATCGACTGGCTGCCGGCCAATACGACCGCCGACACCGTGCTGCACGGCGACGTGACCCACGCCCTCGCCAAACAGTTGTCCGGTACTTTTCTGGCAAAACAGATGGCCGATCTGGAGCGGGGCGCGAGCTGGCTGGTGTTGCAGGACACCGGGCCGCGCGTGCGGCAGGGCTGTCCGGGCTGGCTGTTTCTGACCGATGAAATGCGCCTCAACCGTCACGCTCAGGCCAACGCGCAAACCAAGGCTCAGGCGGTCATCGATCTGCAGCGCAGCCTGAGCCAGCGCGGTATCGAACTGCTGGTGGCCGTGGTGCCGGACAAAAGCCGGATTGCCGCATCCGAGCTGTGCTCGCTGCATCGCCCGGCCATCTTGCAAGGGCGCGTCGACGCCTGGACCGCCACGCTGCGCACCGCCGGCGTTCACGCGCTGGACCTGACCGCGACGTTGCAGCCTCTGGGCGCCAACGCTTACCTGCGCACTGACACGCACTGGAGCGAGATCGGCGCCGATGCGGCGGCAGTGGCGGTTGCCAAACGCGTTCAGCAGATGGGTATCGAGGCGACACCCGCGCGGCAGTTCGACACGCAGACCGGGCCGGAAGCCGATCGGCCAGGCGATCTTGTCAGGCTGGCCGGCCTCGATTGGTTGCCGCTTGCGTTGCAGCCGACTGGGGAACGTGTGGCTGCAACGCAGATCAGCGAACAGGCCCAGGCAACCCCAGCAGGCGGCGACAGCCTTGACGACCTGTTCGGCGACAGCAACCTGCCGAACGTTGCGTTGATCGGCACCTCGTTCTCGCGCAACTCGAATTTTGCAGGCTTTCTGCAACGCGCATTGGGCGCGCCAATCGGCAATTTCGCCAAGGACGGCGGCGAGTTTTCCGGTGCTGCCAAAGGTTATTTCGGTAACCCGGCCTTCAAGCAGACACCGCCAAAACTGTTGATCTGGGAGATTCCCGAGCGGGATTTGCAGACGCCGTATGTGGACGTGGTCAACCTCGGTAAATGAGCTATCAGGTTAGATATATAGCTATCTAGCTAGCCTGTTAGCTGCTTAGGCAAGTCGCGGATCCACTGCGAAATCCAGTTCCTTCGCCAAAGCCACGACGGCATGAAACGCCGGGTGCAGCACGTTCAGCAGGTAATTGGATTCGCGCGGGATGATCACGCTGGGCATCGCCAGCGCCAGGCTTTGACCGGACCCCAGCCAGGCATCACCGAAGGACGCAGTCGACGGCGGCGCCGGTTCTTCACGCCAGTCGGAAGGCAGTGTGTCGGAACGGCTGTTGAGCACGTGCTCCTCAGGGATCTGCAGTTCAAGCATCGCGTAATGCTGCGCCACCCTGGCATCGCCCAGATGGACCAGCACTTCGAGCAATGCCAATG
>JARDZH010000165.1 GCA_029240955.1 Pseudomonas sp.
GGAGCGAAGCTCGCGACGGGGTTGACGCGGTTTGGCGAGTGGTCCGTGTGGCTTGGGTTTGCTGCCGCGTTGCGGCAGATCGCGGGCGAGCGCGGTCCTACGGTGTTCGGCGGTGTTCGGCGGTGTTCGGCGGTGGTCGCAGAAGAGCGGGCGGCGCGGGTCTGTAGGAGCCAGCTTGCTGGTGAGACGTCGGTGCAGGCCAACGCACGTTGGAGCGTTACTCCATCACCCATCCGCCTTCTGCGCGGCCTCGTCCAGTTCCTTCAAACGCTGATCGATCAGCTGGCATTTGTCCGGCAGGTCCTGGGCGGCGGTTTCCAGCGGCATGTCCTCCAGTTCCTGATTGATTTCCTTCGCCTTCTGCGGGTTCTGCTGGGTAAGGGTTCTGACCTTCTCGGCCAGTTGCTCGCGCTTGGCAGTCGCCTCTTCCGGCGTGCAGGCCCACGCCGGCAGGGCGCACAACAGGGCAGTCGCGGTGGCAATGCTTACGACGATTTTCATGACGGCCTCTTTCTGCGGATCAAGTGCTGAAAGTTAAGCACAGCCGCCCGGCAACCGTCGCTGAACGGCAGGTTCCGCCCAAGGTCAGTACTAGTGAGTCGCACGCCCATGAGCGGACGTCATGGGCCTTTCATCCATGCTGGACGGAGGTTGAACACGATGACTTATGACTGGGACCTTATCGAACGATTGCTTCATGAAGTGCAGAACAGCGCCGGCACGTCATTCGCTCCGCGCAAATATGCCGAAGAGCACGCGGCGGCCAAAGCGGCTGATGGCGAGCCGGTTGGCGATCTGGATCATCTGAAGCAGCAGGCCGCTGATCTTGAGGCCTTGCTCTTCAAACACCATTACATCGAACCACGCTCGACCGAAGAAGGCGGAACGGGATCGAATTTCGCACTCACGCCGCGCGGTTCAAGCCTGCTGGCGATGATCGACAGCAGCATTCCGGGCAACGACCATCCGCGTCAGGTGCTGGATGAGCAAGCCGACGCGCTGGACCCTGCGACCTTCGACGAAGTGGCTTCCAAAGCCCAGGTCGCCTGACTGTCTGCGGCGCGGTTGGCGGCTCAGTTCGCTACCCGCGTCGCCTTCAGGCAATCCAGATCCGTGAAATCCCTGCGCATGTCGGCAATTCGGCCAAGCAGACGAGTCTTCTGATCCGGCGTGCTCATCGCAAACACATCCACCACCAACTCGATCGCTGCCTTCTCAGTCCGGTCGTAAGCCTGGCGATAGTCCGCCGTCCAGAACGTCTCCCGATCCTGCAGCAATGCGGCGATGCGCTGCGGAAAGTCTGGCGAGTGGCGCTGTTCGACGGCGCTCAGGAACAGCGTCTGCCAGTGCACCCGGTTCTCGACCCATGCACGGTTCTGCTCGCCCAGTGACGTTGACCACGCATGAATCCGCTCTTTCTGGGCGGGGGTGAGTTTGCCGAGCCACGGGCTCAGACGCTTGTCCATACGATCAGCGCGTTCGGCGACCTGGCGTTCCAGCGGTTCGTTGACGTAACGGTTCTCGCGCTTGCGCTGATCCTTGGCGAACGCGACGCGCATCTCCTCGACCTGCTTGTCGTCGAATCGTGACAGCAGCTCGACGGCCGATGGCGTGATCTGCCGGGAAATCTGGCCGATGGCCTCCTTGGCCTCGGTGGTGCGGGCTTCCAGGCCTGCGTAGTTCACCTGATCGGTCTTGACCATCTCTTCCAGACGGTCCAGCCAGGTCAGATAGCCGGGCAGTTGAGTGCTGCAGTGCCAGCTCAAGTGCTGCTTGAGGCGCTCGTCGAGCCAGCTTTTCTGCTCCGAATTCATGTCCAGATAGTCGCTGAGCGTCCACGGAATGATCACATCCAGATTGCGATAGGCAACGCCCACCTGGCTGCAGCCGGTAAGCAGCACAATGGCCATCGACAACGTGGTGAAAGCTTTGAGCAGGAACTGCATGACAACTCCTCGACGTGCGGACGTTTCGTGAACGGAGCGGCGAACGTAAGTGTAGAGGAGTGTTGAGCCCGGCAGTTCAACCGGGATCGGCAGGCTAGAAGAACGAGCGCACGGCCTTGAGGGTGAAGGTCTGCTCGCAGCGCGTGTTGTGGCCGCTATAGACGGTGCAGTCGCCGCCGCTCAGGCTTGAATCGCTGTAGATCAGATTCATGTCGATCCCCAGCCAAGGCCGCGTCAGGTTCAGCGACCAGTCGTTGAAACCGCTGATCAAGGCACCGTCGCCACCGGTCTGCGGCGTGTCGAACTGGTGCGTGGCGTACTGCATGCGCACGCCAAGCCCCAGTTGCTCGATGGCGCCGAGATCAACGAAGACCGTGCTGTCGCGGCGGCCTACGTCGTTGCTGAACGCTGCGCCAACGCGGCTATCGTGCACTCGCAGCCCGGCGTAGAACTCGTGGCTGTCGACCTGATCGGTGTCGGGGTAGCTGTAGCGAATCATGCCCAGCTCATAGCCGAGCGTGTTGTCGAAAGGTTTTTTGAAGCCCATGTAGGAGTCGACTTCAAGGTTGGTGCCTTCCGCCACGCCCATGTTCGGCGACCACTGGCCTACGTAGAAGCCGCTGTCGTGGGTCAGGTCCAAGCCGCCATGGAACGAGCCCGATCCGCCGGTTGGCGTCACCAGCCCCTGAGCCATGCTGCGGCTGGGCGTTGTGCCTAACTTGAGGGCGAAATCTCCCACTTCCCGCTCCATGATCTGGGCGGAGGCGGTCTGGCATATCAGCAGGGCGCTGAAGGTCAGCGCAAATAGACGGAAACTGAGCATGGCTCACTCCTGGTGTCGAGGAGTGGTGGTCACGAATGGCGTATCGAAAACGGCAGGATGCCCGACACAAGCCGCGAGCTAGAGCGTTGCAAGCATACCGGCGAAACGGCGCCGTCGCGCGCCGTTCGTCGATCCATGCGGCGTCATTTGGACGCAGGCGGGCTTGTGGTCGGCAGAATCAGACCACGGACCACCACCACCGCCTGCTCGAATGAAGGATAACCGCTCTTGGCGACATCGAGCTCGGCGTACTCGGCGCGGTAGTGTTCAGCCTGTTTCGGGTCGGTCAGCGACAGCTGCTGCGAGAGCAGCGCGATAGCCAGGGGATGTCGATGGCTTGCGGCGTTGTGCAGCAGATCGATGATCTGCTCCTGATCGCCATGCTCGCGGATCATCAGCACGGCTTGATAGAAATCGGCCTCTCCAGACGGGTCGTCCTTGGCCGCGCGACGCAGCAGTGCGTGGGCAAGCTCATAGTTGTCGGGGTTTGCCTGGCTGACCAGCAACTTGGCCTGAAGCATGTCGTTGCGGTAGAGCAGATACCCCTCTCTACATTCGCTGCCGCTGGGTTCAGCATCGGACGTTGCGCTGTCGCAAGAGTGCGAAGCACAGCCGCCGAGGTACATCAGTGCGCCGAAAAGCATCCAGTTCTTCATGCGTGCATTCCACAGATGAGACAACGTACCGGGCGTTTTCCTACCGGTTTAATCGCATAAGTGAAGAGAGAGTAGCAGCGCGGCCGGAGCAATTTCCAGCGGGAGAGGAGGTCGGTCTAGCGCCCTGGCACAGAGCGCATAGAGATCGACAGTACCGCGTGGGTTACTTCTTGCCGAGATTGATGTGCTTGGACGGTGTGAAGGTCTGGCCGCTCACGCCCTTGGCGATCTGCTGGATTTCACCGCCGGACTTCAGGAAAGCTGCGATCTGCTCGTTGATCGAGTCGCTCGTTTCAACGGCTGGAGCTGGCTTTGCTTTGGAGTGAGATGCTTTGATACGCATGGCTGCCATTTACCTTCATAGACGTAATACGGCCAGCCATCGTACAGCAAAGCCGTGTCCGCCGCTTGACCAGATAGCCGTCCCGTCAGGCCGGCTGTCGAGCGCCATAGGCGGCTTGATCTTGGCGCCGCTCATAACTGCTTGTTTTGGCTGGAGGTTCCAGACGGGTACGCAGTAGGCCGGGCACGCGAGCGTCAGCTGGCAACTGACGAGCGGGGATTTCTGCCACTGGCAAGCGGTGCGAACGCTGCTGCAAAGTCAGGTAGAATGCCGGCCTCGCAAAGAGGGTAATTGGAAATGGCTTTAATCGGGCGCTACAACAGCTTGCAGATCGTCAAGCACACTAATTTCGGGCTGTATCTGGATGGCGCTCAGGACGGCGAAATTCTGCTGCCCAATCGTTACATTCCCAAGGACGTTCCGACCGAGGACGAAGACTGGCTCAACGTTTTCGTTTATCTGGACAGCGAAGACAAGCTGCTCGCCACCACTGAGAAACCCAAGGTGCAGGTCGGCGAGTTTGCCAGCCTCAAGGTCGTGGAAGTCAACAGCATCGGCATCTTTCTCGATTGGGGCCTGCCAAAAGATCTGCTGCTGCCTTACTCGGAAGAGAAGCGCAATCTGCAGGCTGGCGATTACTGCGTGGTGCACGTCTATCTCGACAAACACACCCGCCGCATCACCGCTACTGCACGCCTGGATCGCTATCTGGACAAGACGCCGGCCACCTATCGCGTGGGTCAGGAAGTCGATCTGCTGGTCGCCGAGGCCACTGACATGGGCTTCAAGGCAATCATCAACAATAAACACTGGGGCCTGATTCACAAGAACGAGGTGTTCAAGTTCCTGCGGCCCGGCAAGCAGGAAAAAGGCTTCATCAAGGAAATCCGCGCCGACGGCAACATCGCTCTGAGCCTGCAACCGGTAGGTGCTGAAGCGGCCGATAGCCTGAGCGCGAAGATTCTGGCCAAGCTGCGGGAAAATGGCGGCAGCCTTCCGGTCAGCGACAAGAGCGATCCACAGGTGATCAGCGGCCTGTTCGGGGTCAGCAAAGGCAACTTCAAGAAGGCGATTGGCGGGTTGTACAAGCAGGGTCAGATCGTGATCCATGCGGACCGTATCGAACTGGTATGACCTTGAAGCGTGGCGTGAAGCCTGGGCGTGCGCTTCCGTACCCAAGCTTTACCAGGCGAGCCGTTCGATTTCCTGTCGAAAGCGCTCGAACGGCAATGTGCCGTTGAATATCTTGGCCTGTTCGAGCGGCTGGTCGCCCTGACGCAGCAGCAGTACCGGCACCGCACGCAGGCCCAGGCGTTCGGCCAGCTCCTGATCGGCAGTGACTTTGTCGGTATAGGCATTGGCGTCCAGCGCCTGTTGAAGTGCCTGCACATCCAGACCCGCAGCGCCGCCCAGTTCGATCAAGGTCGGCGTATGACCGATATCCCGCCCGTGCTCGAAAAACGCTTTGAACGTCTGCCGGTGAAACACTTCGAACAGGCCGACGGAATGGGCGAATGCCGCCGCCTCCAGGGCCTTGCGGCTGCGTGGCTGCACGGTTGGCATTTTCATCACGACATTGCGCTTGTCTGCCAGCGGTAACACTGAGCGAGACCAGGTGGCGCGCAGAAAATCCGCGTTGGGGTCGAGTGCCGCGATGGGCTCGGGGCGCAGTTCGAATGCGTGCCAGGTGATCTCGGCGCGCTGGCCATAGGTTTGCTGGATCTGATCAAACACCGGCAATTGCAGGTAACAGAACGGGCAGACGTAGTCGCTCCAGACGTCGATTTTGAAAGGTCCATCAGTGGTCATTTACGAAAACTCCATAGCCGCCAATTACCACTGACTCATGGAGTACTTCAAAAGTGCGACCGAGTTGAGGAACGGTATTTCGATTGGATGAGCGAGACGCCAGGTGTAGGCGCGCGCTTGCCCGCGACGGCGTCGTCGCAGGCACAACGAATTACTTCTGCACAAACCCCGCAAAACTCAGGTTGCTGCCCTTGGGCCGCATGTCCTTGAG
>JARDZH010000166.1 GCA_029240955.1 Pseudomonas sp.
GAACATCGTGATCCTGATCACCAGCATCGGCGACTTCAAGGCTCAACTGCTCGCGGCCTGTGTACTGATCATTGCGCTGTTGATCGCCCGGCAATGGCGCCATGCAGCCTTTGCATTGGCGACGACGCTGGGCACCGCAGTTGCAAACGGTACGCTCAAAGCGCTGTTCGCCCGGACCCGTCCGGAAGTGCTGGTTGAACCGCTTACCACCTTCAGCATGCCGAGCGGGCACAGTTCTGCATCATTCGCACTGTTCATGACGCTGGCGGTGCTTGCCGGGCGCGGGCAACCGGTGCGCCTGCGACTGACCTGGATGCTGCTCGGCGGCATTCCGGCGCTGGCAATCGCACTGTCGCGTGTCTACTTGGGTGTTCACTGGCCAACCGACATTCTAGCGGGGATGCTGCTGGCATTCTGTCTGTGCGCGACCAGCCTGGCCGTAATCCAGCATCGCGAGTCACTGCCGGCGATGTCGGCCAAGGTCTGGTGGCTGATCGTGCCAGCGCTGACGGCGCTATTGGGTACTTTCGCAGTCAATGCGCTGTCTCACGCAGTGCTGCGCTATCAGTATTGAACGCAGCCGCGAGGAATCAGGCCTGCAGGTCGCCTTGCATCTCGTCGAGCAGTTCCTGAATGGCGTCCAGACGCTCTTCAGGATCATCGATTTCCAGCAGGTCGATCTTGTCCTGCTCGGTGAAGGGCAACAGATACGCCAGCTGATTCGACAATGACTGCTGGCCTTCGGCGGTAACACCCATGTTCAGCGACGCAACCATGGGATGCTCGGCCAGCGCTTCGAGCAACGCGACCAGATCGGCGTCTTCTTCCTGCAACGGGCGCTCGACCAGATCTTCAAGCCACTCGACCTGCGCTACCAGAAGCTGATCACGCTGCACTTCGGTTTCCAGCACGCGGAAGCGACGTCCGCCCACGACCCGGATGCCAAGCAGGCCGTTGTCCTGTTGCTGAAAATCCTGCACCAGCGCTTCGCAACCGATCTCCGAGAAGCCGTCCGGCACCACGCCCACTTCGCTGCCTTCGAGGATGCACACAACGCCGAATCCCGCGCCCTGCTTCATGCAGCGGCCAATCATGTCCAGATAGCGCGCTTCGAACAGTTGCAGATCGAGCACGCATCCTGGAAAAAGCACAGCGTTGAGCGGAAACAGAGGCAACGTCATAAAAAAGGTACCCTTATACGGTCAAAGACACAGCCAATGGCAGGAACAACGCGGTTGCCACGCCCATCAGGCTCATCGCCAGCGCCGCGAACGCCCCCGCCTCCTCGCTTTCGTGCAACGCCACGGAAGTACCTACCGCATGAGCAGTCAGGCCCAGCGCCATGCCGCGCGCGGCGTGATGCGTGACACCTGCCAACGACAGCAAGCCCGGCCCGAATATTGCGCCGAACACGCCAGTGATCAGCACGAACACAGCCGCCAGCGCTGCAACACCGCCGATCTGCTGCGCCACCAGCATGGCGATCGGTGTCGTCACCGACTTCGGCGCCATGGTCATCAGAATCATGCGGTCAGCGCCGAAGAGCATGCCCAGGATCGCGCAAAGGCCCGTGGCAAACACTCCGCCAACCACCAGCGTAGTTAAAGTTGGCCACAGCAATTGACGAATCCGTCGCAGATTCAGATAAAGCGGCACGGCCAGCGCGACCGTGGCAGGCCCAAGCAGCACGCCGAGAATCTCGGTGCTGCTGCGATATTCGACATAATCGAGACCGCATCCGAGCAGGATCGCAATCACCACCAGCATCGACACCAGCACCGGTTGCAGAAACAGCCAGCGGGTCTTTTCGTATGCGGCCAAGGCCAGTTGATAAGCGCCCAGGGTGACAGCGATGCCGAACAGCGGGTGGTGAATCACCGACATCCAGGCGCCATGCCAGTCCAGATTCATGCGCGCTCCTGGCGACGCGCCTGGCGTTCGAGCAGTTTTTGCATCAGCCAGCCGGCAAAGGTCACCGAGATCATCAACGACAGGGCCAACGTGCCGAAAATCGCCCAGAAATCCTCAGCAATGGCCGACGCCCAGACCATCACCCCCACCGCCGGCGGCACCAACAGCAGCGGCAGATAGCGCAGCAGGCTGCTGGCCGCGACGCTCAATGGTTCGCTCACCTCGCCGCGCAGCATCAGGTAGCCGAGCAACAGCACCAGCCCGATGATCGGCCCGGGCAGCATCGACAGAAACAGGTGATTGAGCGCCGTTCCCAATAACTGGAACAGCACCAGCCATGTCAGACCCCGTAGCAGCATGAGAACTCCCGCATTGAACGAACCGAACGAAATCCAGCGCGCATTATAAACACGCCGCACGCGTTGCTTGAGTGGGGATTCAGATACCAGAGCCTCCTTGACCAACCGGCAACCCTCTGCTGATCTTTACATTCGCCCGCGCAGGCAACGCTCTGCGCGGGCTCCGGCAACATGCGACACATCAAAATGACAAGGAGAGTGATATGCCGTTTGTACCTGTTACAGAGCTGGCGCAGTACGTTGGCAAGGAACTGGGATGTTCCGAATGGCTGACCATCGATCAGGAACGCATCAATCTGTTCGCCGAAGCTACCGGCGATTTCCAGTTCATCCATGTCGACCCGGTCCGGGCGGCGCAAACCCCTTTCGGCGGTACCATCGCTCACGGCTTTCTCTCGCTGTCGCTGATTCCCAAATTGATGGAGGATCTGCTGGTCTTGCCTGAAGGCTTGAAGATGGTGGTCAATTACGGTCTGGACAGCGTGCGGTTCATCCAGCCGGTCAAGGTGAATTCGCAAGTCCGGCTCAAGGTCGAGCTGAATGAAGCGCTGGAAAAGAAGCCCGGTCAGTGGTTGCTCAAAGCGGTCGTGACCCTGGAAATTCAGGGCGAGGAGAAACCGGCGTTCGTCGCTGAACCGCTGTCGATGTGTTTCGTGTAACGCGCTCCAGAACGAAACAGTCGTAACAGACTGTTTCATACCGCTTACTCCCTGCGGCATACTTCCTCAACGGCTGAACGAACCCGCAATCGCGGGGTGTATCACGCTCGATCAACTTTTCCCGAGACCCTCCATGCGCGCGCTAGCTCCATTGGCTCTGACCCTCCTGCTCGCCGGTTGCGGCGATGGCGAATCCATTCTTCCTCCCGACGGCCTGCTTGCTGACGGCGGACGCTATCGGGGTGAGCTGGTGAACGGTCTGCTGCAGGGTGAAGGCCGGATCGACTACCCGGACGGCAGCTGGTACGCAGGTGAATTCGAGCGAGGCCAGCGCCAGGGGCGTGGCGAATTGCATGCCGGAAACGGCGACGTTTATGTCGGCGAGTTCGAGAACGGGCTGTTCCAGGGCCAAGGCAAGCTGACGACCCGCGCAGGCAGCAGTTATGTCGGCGGATTCTCGCTGGGTCGTCGGAATGGAGAAGGCACACTTAAAGAAAAAGGCCTGCTCTACCGAGGGCAATTCAAGGACGGCGTGTTCCACGGCGCAGGCCGGCTGGAGCTGGCGGACGGCAGCAATCATCAAGGCCAGTTCAAGCTCGGCCAGCCAAACGGCGAAGGCGTTCGCACCGACGCCAGCGGCAACCAGTACAGCGGCAAATTCGTCGACGGCCAGTTGCAGGGCAACGGCAGTTTCAGCAATCCCGATGGCGACCAGTACGTCGGCGGCTTCCGTAACAACCAGATGGACGGCAAAGGCCGTTATGAAAACAGCGACGGCGATGTCTGGAGTGGCGAGTTCAAGGAAGGCTCGCTGACTGGCAAAGGCGAGTTGATCGGCGCCGATGGCAGCCGCTATCAAGGGCGTTTCGCCAATGGCCGGTTCATGGGTGAAGGCCATTTGCAGCTGCCGGACGGCAGTCATTACGAAGGTCAGTTTGCCAATGACACCTATCACGGTTCCGGCACGTTGACCGCGGTCGATGGCAGTGTGCAGAAAGGCGTCTGGGTAAACGGGCAGCGCATTCGTGACGCCAAAGGCGCGCTCTTGCCGGACCCGCTTGAAACCGGCCTGCTTGCCCAAGGGCCGCTGCTGGAAAAGGCACTCCAGGCGATCCCTGCCTCTACACCCGCTACCGAACTCTACAGCCTTGTGATTGCAGGGGACGGCAAGCAAAGCGTGTTTCTCCGCGAAGCCGACTATGTCAGCAATCTGCTCGCCACACGCTTCGGCGCCTACGGGCAGATTACCCTGACCAACCACCGTGAACACATGGACGATCGCCCGCTGGCGACTCGCGAGACCATCAAGCGCGCAGTCCAGACGCTGGCGCAGCGAACCGGGCCGGAAGATCTGGTGTTCATCTATCTGACCAGCCACGGCACCGAAGACCATGAACTGGTGCTGGATCAGCCTCGACTGTCTCTGGCCGATCTGTCCGCCGACGCGTTGGCCGATGCGCTTGCGCCGCTGAAAAAGCGCGACAAGATCGTGGTGATTTCCGCCTGTTATTCCGGCGGTTTCATACCCGACCTGAAGGATGAGCGGACAGTGGTGATCACCGCTTCGCGTGCCGACCGGGTATCGTTCGGCTGTTCCGAAGAGGCGGATTTCACGTATTTTGGCGACGCACTATTTGCCAGGGCTCTGGTCGAAACCGATGACTTGCAGCAGGCTTTCAGCAGCGCCAAGGCGTATGTGGCTCAACGCGAGACCGAAGATGACTTCGAAGCCTCCGAGCCGCAGATATGGGCACCCGACGGGGTGCTCGCCCGCTGGCAACTGCTGCGCAAGAATCAGGCTGAGCGCGCGCTGAATACGACGTTGACTCGCAAGGAAGCGAAGTCCTCGACCAGCCGCTAGGCTGTTCAGTATCAAGGGAGAAACACTATGTACTTGACGCCGCAACACATCTTGCTCGCAGGCGCGACGGGGCTGACGGGCGAACACCTTCTGGATCGTCTGCTCAACGAACCCACTGTCAGCCGTGTGCTCGCGCCCACTCGCAGGCCTCTGGCCGGGCACCCGCATCTGGAAAACCCGGTCGGCAATCTCGACACCTTGTTACCGTCATTAGGCGGGCAGATCGACATCGCGTTCTGTTGCTTAGGGACCACCATCAAACAGGCCGGATCACAGGAAGCGTTCAAAGCGGTGGATCTGGATCTGGTGGTTGCGTTTGGCAAACGGGCTCGCGAACTGGGTGCACGGCATCTGCTGGTGATCAGCGCCGTGAATGCCGATCCTGAGTCCAGCGTCTTCTACAGTCGCGTCAAAGGCGAAATGGAGCAGGCGTTGCGCGCGCAGGACTGGCCGCAACTGACCATCGCCCGGCCATCCTTGCTGATAGGCAACCGCCCGGAAACCCGCTGGGCCGAACAGCTGGCAGCCCCCATCGCCAAGCTGATTCCCGGTAAATACGGCGCCATCGAAGCCTGCCACCTCGCTCGCGCCATGTGGCGCCTGGCGCTGGAAGAACAGGATGGCGTGCGGGTCGTGGAATCTGATGAGTTGAGGAAGTTGGGCAAGTGATGCTGCGTCTTTGACATCCTCCCCGCCCTGAAGGACGGGGATTCCTACTGCGCTAGGCTACAGGAGCCAGGTCGCTTCAGCGGGTTCCTGTTGCTGACGGCATGACCCCACCGTTCACTGGGCAGGCGATCCGGGCCATGTCCGGCCCTTCAAACAGCTTCAAACCACGTGTTCTGATGTTCTGGCTGGCAACCTTGTCCGCATTGTCGGTGTGGCCGCAGGCCCCACAGACAAACACCGACTGGCTGGGCCGATTGGCAGCATGGGTGTAACCGCAGCCGGGGCATTCCCGGCTGGTGTTCATCGCCGGAACCTTGACCAGC
>JARDZH010000167.1 GCA_029240955.1 Pseudomonas sp.
GCCGGCAAGCGGTTATGGGAAATGGCAGAAAACGTTCGAGGGATTCTTGCCGTAGAATGGCTGGCTGCCTGCCAGGGTCTGGACTTGCGCGACGGTCTGAAGACGTCGCCAAAGCTGGAACAAGCCCGTTCGATCCTGCGCAGCAAGGTACCGTCCTACGAAAAGGACCGTTTTTTCGCACCGGACATCGAAGCTGCCACGCAGCTGCTGTCCACAAACTGCCTGAACCCGTTGGTTCCTGCACGTCTGCTACCCAGTTTGTGATGCGCCGCGAGCCTGGCAGGGCTCGCTTGGGGCTATTGCTGCGGGAGGCCGAATGCAGGCGTTCAGCAGTTGCCCTACCCAGTACTGAAATGGACCAGAAATGACGTCACAAGATGGTTTGAAACGCGGGTTATCCGCCCGTCACATTCGCTTCATGGCCTTGGGCGCTGCCATCGGCACGGGGCTGTTCTACGGCTCTGCCTCCGCCATTCAGCAAGCGGGACCGGCCGTACTGCTGGCCTATCTGATCGGCGGTGCCGCGGTTTACATGGTCATGCGCGCCCTCGGTGAAATGGCCGTGCATGACCCTGTCTCCGGTTCCTTCAGTCATTACGCCACGCGTTATCTCGGTCCGCTTGCCGGCTTCGTGCTGGGCTGGACCTATGCATTCGAGATGGTGATCGTCTGCCTGGCTGACGTGACGGCGTTCGGCATCTACATGGGCTTCTGGTTTCCGGAAGTCCCGCGCTGGATCTGGGTGTTGGGCATCGTGTTCCTGATCGGCGCGCTGAACCTGTGCAACGTCAAGGTGTTCGGTGAAACCGAGTTCTGGCTGTCGCTGCTCAAAGTGGGCGCAATCATCGCAATGATCGTCGCTGGCTTCGGCATCATGCTGTTCGGCATCGGCTCGTCGACGGGCGACTCGGCGATCGGCATCAGCAACCTCTGGATTCACGGTGGTTTCATGCCCAACGGCGTTGCCGGGTTGATCGCGTCGTTCGCCGTGGTGATGTTCGCGTTCGGTGGCATCGAGGTCATCGGCATTACCGCAGGTGAAGCCAAGGATCCGCAACGTACTCTGCCGCGTGCGATCAACGCCGTGCCGCTGCGTATCCTGCTGTTTTACGTACTGACGCTGTTCGTGCTGATGTGCATTTACCCGTGGCCGCAGATCGGCACCCAAGGCAGCCCGTTCGTGCAGATTTTCAACAATCTGGGTATCGCGTCCGCCGCCACTGTCCTCAATATCGTGGTGATTTCTGCCGCGGTATCGGCCATCAACAGCGACATCTTTGGCGCGGGCCGCATGATGTACGGCCTGGCCCGCGACGGTCAGGCGCCAGCCGCGTTCGCCAAACTTTCGCCGCAAGGCGTGCCATGGCTCACGGTTGTGGTCATGGGCGTGACACTGCTGGGTGGCGTGCTGCTCAACTACCTGATCCCTGAGAATGTCTTCCTGCTGATCGCGTCGCTCGCGACCTTCGCCACGGTGTGGGTCTGGCTGATGATCCTGCTGACTCAGGTCGCCATGCGTCGCTCGATGAGCGCGGACGAAGCCGCACAGTTGAAGTTCGCAGTGCCCTTCTGGCCTTACGGCCCGGCCGCCGCGATTGTGTTCATGCTGTTCATTTTCGGCGTACTGGGCTACTTCCCGGACAACCGCGCAGCGCTGGTGGCTGGCGTGGTCTGGATCGGGCTGCTGCTGGTCGCGTACCACATTTGGGTCAAGCCCAATCTTTTGAAGAAGAACATCCGATAACCCTGGAGGCCCGGGATGAGAACGCTCTGGAAGAACTGTCACATCGCAACCATGGCACACGGTCGTTACTCGATCATCGAGAACGCCGCCATCGTGACTTCCGGAGAACTCATCCAGTGGATCGGGCCTCACGCTCAGTTCGAAGCGTCGGAACCCGATTGCACGGTGGACCTGGGCGGCGCCTGGGTTACACCGGGCCTCATCGACTGCCATACCCATACAGTTTTCGGCGGCAACCGCAGCGCCGAGTTCGAACAGCGCCTGCAAGGTGTCAGTTACGCCGAGATTGCGGCGGCGGGCGGCGGCATCGCCAGCACCGTGCGCGCCACCCGTGCGGCTAGCGAGGACGAGCTGTATGTCAGCGCCGAGCGTCGTCTGCGGCACCTGCTCAAGGAAGGCGTGACCACGGTGGAGATGAAGTCCGGTTACGGGCTGGATCTGGACACCGAGCGCAAGCTGTTGCGGGTCATTCGTCGTCTGGGCAATACCCAGCCGGTCACGGTCCGCAGCACCTGCTTGGCGGCTCACGCTTTACCACCTGAATATGCCGACCGTGCTGATGATTACATCAACCACGTCTGCGCCGACATGCTGCCTGCGCTGGCGGCCGAAGGCTTGATAGATGCGGTGGATGCGTTCTGCGAGCATCTGGCGTTCTCGCCCGCGCAGGTCGAGCAGGTGTTCATTACAGCGGGGCAGCTGGGCTTGCCGGTGAAACTGCATGCCGAGCAACTGTCTTCATTGGGCGGTTCGAGTCTGGCGGCGCGGTATCAGGCGTTGTCGGCGGATCATCTTGAATACATGACCGAGGCCGACGCCATTGCGATGGCAGCATCGGGCACAGTCGCCGTGCTGCTGCCGGGCGCTTTTTACTTCCTGCGTGAAACGCGGTTGCCGCCGCTGGATGCTCTGCGCCAGCACGGTGTGCCGATCGCGCTGTCGACCGACATGAATCCGGGTACATCGCCCTGTCTCTCGTTGCGACTGATGCTCAACATGGCCTGCACGCTGTTTCGCATGACCCCCGAGGAAGCCTTGGCGGGCGTCACTTGCCATGCCGCGAAAGCGCTAGGCTTGGCTGACAGTCACGGCTCGCTGGAAGTCGGCAAGGTTGCCGATTTCGTCGCCTGGGATATCGAACGCCCTGCTGACCTGGCCTACTGGCTGGGCGGCGATCTGGATAAACGCGTCGTGCGCCACGGCGTCGAATCGCTGATTTAAGGAGATCATTCGTGGACAACGTTCTGACTTTCAAGCGCGGCACCGTGCCGTTGCTGATCAGCATGCCGCATGCGGGCCTGAAACTGACGCCTGCCGTCGAAGCCGGGCTGGTGGATGAAGCTTTGAGCCTGCCCGACACCGACTGGCACATCCCGCAGCTGTACGACTTCGCTGCTGAATTGGGTGCCAGTACGCTGGCAGCGGAATACTCCCGATTCGTCATCGACCTGAACCGGCCGGCGGATGACAAGCCGTTGTACGCCGGCGCGACCACCGGGCTGTATCCGTCGATCCTGTTCGACGGCGTGCCTTTGTTCAAACATGACCACGCACCGAGCGCCGAAGAACGCGCGACTTACCTTGAGCAGATCTGGAAGCCCTACCACCAGACGCTGGAGCAGGAACTGACGCGGCTGCGCGATGAGTTTGGGTACGCGCTGCTGTTCGATGCGCATTCGATCCGCAGCCACGTGCCGCATCTGTTCGACGGTCGCTTACCGGACTTCAACCTGGGCACGTTCGACAATGCGAGTTGTGACAAGCAGCTGGCGAACCGGCTCAATGGCGTTTGTGCTGCAGCCAGTCAATACAGCCATGTGCTCAACGGCCGCTTCAAGGGCGGGCACATCACCCGGCATTACGGCGACCCGGCCAACGACATTCATGCCGTGCAGCTTGAATTGGCGCAATGTACGTACATGGATGAGTTTGCGCCGTTTCATTACCGGCCGGATCTGGCGCAGCCTACACAGCAGGTGTTGAAGTCGTTGTTGCAGGTGGTTATTGATTGGGGTCGGGAGCATTACCGGGATGGATCGGGCGTCTGAAAGACCGCTTCGCAAGCAAGGCGGATCGCCGCCCCGGTGGCCCACAACGGTCGACGCGCTATCCGTAGGAGCCAGCTTGCTGGCGAGCCTTTTGCACAGCCGCAGCAAACAGTGCCTGCAACCAGAGCTGAACCAAGGTGACTCTAATGAAAATCGGTGAACTGGCAAAACTGACGGACACCCAGGTCGAAACCATCCGCTATTACGAGCGCGAAGGCCTGTTGCCCGCCCCCGCGCGCACGGAAGGCAATTACCGGTTGTACACCCAGGCCCATGTCGAGCGGCTGTCGTTCATCCGCAATTGCCGCAGCCTCGACATGACACTTGAAGAAATCCGCAGTCTGCTGCACTTGCGCGACAGTCCTCAAGATCAGTGCGAAAGCGTCAACGCGCTGATCGATGAGCACATCGAACACGTCAACGCACGGGTCGCGAGCCTTCAACTCCTGCAGCAACAATTGCTGGATCTGCGCCAACGCTGTCGCGACGGTGCCGCAGACCATTGCGGAATCCTGGAGCGCCTGGAAGTCACAGGTGCCGTTGCGCTGCCGGAAGGCGAGCCTTCCCATGTAGGCAGAAGCCACGGGCATTGAGATGTGCGATGCGCGCCAAGCACCGCTTTGGTAAATTGCCCGGCGGCCATAACGGCCTCGCTTGCTCCCGCCCTATTGTCGAGTCAAATCACGCATGCCGAAAAAACCCGGAAGGCCCGCCCGATCAGAATCCAGCCTGCCCGGGCAGAAAGCCAGCCTTACGCTGATCGACGTAGCCAAGGTGGCTGGCGTCTCGCCGATCACCGTGTCGCGCGCCCTCAATCGGCCGGATGTGGTCACTGAAGAAACCCGTCAGAAAGTTCTGGAGGCAGTGCGCAAGACCGGTTATGTGTCCAACATGCTGGCGGGCGGGCTGGCGAGCAACAAGAGCCGGCTGGTGGCGATTTTTCTGCCCACGATCGCCAACTCGATCTTCGCCGATACCGTACAAGCCTTGATAGACCGCCTGACCGAAGCCGGTTACCAGACGTTGTTAGGGCTGACCGGCTACTCGGCCGAGCAGGAAGAGAAACTGCTGGAAGCGGTGCTGGGTCGACGTCCCGACGGCATTGTGCTGACCGGCACGCTGCACACCGAATCGAGCCGCCTGCGCCTGGCCCAGTCCGGTATCCCGGTCGTGGAGGCCTGGGACCTGAGCGACAACCCGCTGGACATGCTGATCGGTTTTTCCCATGAGAAAGTCGGCGAAGCCATCGCCGGGCATTTGCTGAGCAAGGGCTACAAGCGCTTTTCGGTCATTACCCTGAGCGATCCGCGCGGCCTGCGTCGCAGCCATAGCCTGATTGCCGAACTGGCGCGCAACGGCATCGAGCAGGTTCCGCTGCAAATCATGACCCCACCGGCCACGCTCAAGACAGGTCGTGACGGGCTGTGTCAGTTGCTCGACGAAGGTGAAAAACCTAAGGTTGTCGTCTGCAGTTCGGACACTATCGCTCAAGGCGTGCTGGCCGAAGCCGCAAGCCGGGGCCTTCGCGTACCTCAGGATCTGGCTGTCATGGGCTTCGGCGATCTGAGCAGCGCGGCGCAGGTTTACCCCGCCCTGTCCACAGTCGATGTGGACGGCCGAGCCATCGGCCAGCGAGTGGCGCAAGCCCTGCTTGACCGATTCAAATCTCCAGAAAATGCCGAAGATCCAGTACGTATCGATACCGGCTTCAACTTGATCGACCGTCAGACAACCTGACTTCACTTTCTACACTTCCGACGAACGTTCTCTTGAATGATTGCGCAATCACGCTACTATCAGCTCGCATGCGCTTCGAGCTGCATTTTTTTGATGCACGAATGATTGCGCAATCATGCCGCCCCTCTCACGTAGAAAAGAGAACCATATGCTCACACAAGAACAACACCGCACCTCTTCCGATGACGACCGCATTGCCTGGGTCAAAGTCTCTTCCGTGTTCCTGCCGCTCGCCAACCCGATCAGC
>JARDZH010000168.1 GCA_029240955.1 Pseudomonas sp.
GAAATCGCCGAAGCGCCGACCTTCTACTTCGCCGAGGCCTATCACCAGCAATACCTGGCCAAGAACCCGCAAGGCTACTGCGGCCTGGGCGGTACTGGCGTTTGCCTGCCTGCTTGATCCAAGCGATGTAGGAGCGCGCTTGCCCGCGACCCTGTTCGTCCAGCGGCGCCGAGACGCCAGCAGGAATGCGGTCAGACCTGTGGGAGGGAGCGCTAGCTCGCGATGACGGCGGTACGATCACCACCGCTGTCGCGAGCTGACGCTCCCTCCCACAAGAATGTCCGCGTCTGGTTAACACCGCCCTGCGGCACCTGTCTTGCATACTCCAGGCTCCAGACCCACGAGGTCGTCCTCAGATCCCTGACCCGCCCTTACCAAGGAGCCCGTCCGCATGTTCGATTTCTCCGCGCCGCTCAAGCAGCGGTTCGCTGCCTTGCACAGCTCTGCGCAGTTCTTCTCACTGCGCTACGTGCGCCGGACCAGCCAGCATCTCTGGGTGCGCAAGAACGTTGCCGAGCCGCCGTCATTGGGCAGCGACGAGGGCGCGATGCTGACGGTGCGGCTCAACGGCGTCGAAGCCTACGCCGCCACCAACGACCTGTCCCTGCGCGGCCTGCAAGCGGCGCTGAAGCAGGCTGAAGACATGGCTCGCCGACTTGCGCCCCATGCCTTGCTGGACCTGAGCGAACAGGCCGTTTCCAGCGCCAGAGGCGATTACCTGTCGCCGCATCTGAACGACCCCTTCCCTTCGCTGGCCGACTGCTTCGGGCTGCTGATGGCTGAATCCCAAGCCGTTCCGATGGATGAGCGCCTGGTCGACTGGCAAGCCAGCCTCGGGCTTGAGCACGTTGAACAGATTTACCTGAACACCGCCGGCGCAGAGATCCGTCAGGCTCAACGTTTCGTGTTCCCGGGCATGACCGTCACCGCTTACGACGGCCGCGACAGCCAGACCCGCAGCCTTGGCCGCGACAACTTTGGCCAGCAAGGCGGCGCAGAAGTCATGGCGGCCTGCGGGCTGGTCGATGCTGCCGCTCAGGTCGCTGATCAGGCGCTGCGACTGATCCTCGCCCCCAACACCCCCACCGGCCCCCGCGACTTGCTGCTGATGCCGGACCAGATGGTGCTGCAGATTCACGAGTCCATCGGCCATCCGCTGGAGCTGGACCGCATCCTTGGCGACGAGCGCAATTACGCGGGCACCAGCTTCGTCAAGGTGAGCGACTTCGGCACGCTGCAGTACGGCTCGCCGCTGCTCAACGTCACCTTCGACCCTGATATTCCCGAACAGCTGGCGAGCTACAGCCATGACGACGACGGCACAGCCGCGAGCAAGCAGTTCCTGATTCGTGACGGTTTGCTGCAAAGGCCGTTGGGCGGTGCGCTGTCGCAACACCGCAGCGGGCTGCCGGGCGTTGCCAACAGCCGCGCATGCAGCTGGAACCGCGCACCCATCGACCGCATGGCCAACCTCAACATCGAGCCGGGCGACCAGCCGCTGGACAGCCTGATCGGGAATATCGAGCACGGCATTCTGATGTCGACCAACCGCTCCTGGTCCATCGACGACGCGCGCAACAAGTTCCAGTTCGGCTGCGAATGGGGCCAGTTGATCGAAGACGGCGAGGTCAAGGGCGTCGTGAAGAACCCTAATTACCGGGCGATTTCCGCGCAGTTCTGGAAAAGCCTCAGCGCCGTCGGTGACGCCAGCACCTTCAAGGTGCTGGGCACGCCGAACTGCGGCAAGGGCGAACCCAATCAGGTGATCCGCGTCGGGCATGCTTCGCCGGCCTGTGTGTTTACCAACGTCGACGTATTCGGAGGGGATGCCTGATGTCGCACCAACAACAATTCGAATCGCTGGTCGCCGTACTCAAATCCGCGATCAGCCCCGCCGAACAGTTCACGCTGGCGTACAACGCCGAAGCGTCGGACTTCATCCGTTTCAACCACGGTCGCGTCAGACAGGCCGGCCATGTGCAGCAGGCCAGCGTCTCCCTCAAGCTGATCGAGGACGGTCGCCACGCCAACCTGGACCTGACCTTGTGCGGCGAGGCTGAGGTCGATAATCAGCGTCTGACTCAGGCGCTGCAACAGCTGCGCGAGACCTTGCCATCACTGGCGAAGGATCCCTACCTGCTGCCCAACATGGATGCCTGGACCAGCGACAGTCGTCAGGCCGAGCGACTGCCCGACAGCGCCAAGGTCGTGGCACGTATCGATCAGCTTTCACACGACCTCGATCTGGTCGGCTTCTACGCAGCCGGGCCGATCTACCGCGGCTTCGCCAGCTCGTGGGGCGCGATGGGCTGGCATGAGGCAAACAGTTTCAACTTCGACTGGAGCCTGTTCCACGCCAACGGCCAGGCCGTCAAAGCCAATTACGCCGGTCACGACTGGGATGACGCGTCGTTCGAACGCCGCTTCGAGCAGGCACGCCAGCAGCTGGAGTTTCTCGGCAGACCGCTGCGTACGCTGAAACCCGGCGAATACCGGGCGTATCTGGCGCCCGCAGCGGTGGAAGAAATCATGAGCATGCTGTGCTGGGGCGGTTTCTCGGCGCAATCGATCGCCAGCAAGCGCAGCCCGCTGCAACGGCTGTACGGCGATGAGGCGCAGTTCAGCCCTCTGGTCAGTCTGGACGAACAGGTCAGCGGTTCGCTGTCGCCGGCTTTCTCTCACGAAGGCTATCCGCGTCGTGATCTGTCGCTGATCGTCGAAGGGCGGGCCGGCGACCGGCTGGTGGATTCGAGTAGCGCCGCTGAGTACGGCCTGGAGGCCAACGGCGCGGACTACGGCGAGACGCTTGGCGCGCTGAGCATGGCCGGCGGCTCGCTGGAGCTGGACGACGTGCTGCAACAGCTTGGCACCGGCCTGTACATCGGCAACCTGTGGTATCTCAACTTCTCGGACCGGCCGGCCGCACGCCTGACCGGCATGACGCGCTTCGCCACGTTCTGGGTGGAAAATGGCCAGATCGTCGCGCCGGTCAGCACCATGCGTTTCGACGACAGCGCTTACAGCCTGCTGGGCAACGCACTGGAGAATCTCACCAAAGAGCGGGAACTCATCCTGTCAGCGAGTACCTATAGTCAACGCCAGACAGCTTCCAGCCACTTACCGGGAGCGCTGATCAGCCGACTGACCCTGACCCTGTAGTAGGCCTGCATGCCGATATCGACACCTCATCTGGACGAGAAAACCCTGCGATGGATGCCTTGGGTCATCGCGATCGCTTTTTTCATGCAAAGCCTGGACGGCACGATCCTCAACACCGCCCTGCCGTCCATGGCGGCTTCGCTGGCCGAAGATCCGCTGCGCATGCAGTCGGTGGTCATCGCCTACATGCTGACCATCGCCCTGCTGATCCCCGCCTCCGGCTGGATTGCCGACCGTTTCGGGATCAAGCGGATTTTCTTCAGCGCGATCCTGCTGTTCAGTTTCGGATCGCTGCTGTGTGCGCTGTCGAACTCGGTGAACATGCTGGTCGGCGCGCGGATCATTCAGGGCCTGGGCGGTGCCTTGATGCTGCCCATTGGCCGGCTGATCGTGCTGCGGGTCTATCCGCGTTCAGAGCTGGTGCGGATCATGGGGTTCATTACCGTCCCGGGCCTGCTAGGCCCCTTGCTCGGCCCGACGCTGGGCGGCTGGATGGTCGAGTACATGAGCTGGCACTGGATTTTTCTGATCAATATTCCGGTGGGGATTCTGGGCTGCTATGCGGTCCAGCACTTCATCCCGGATATCGCCGGCGGCGCACGAACGCGCTTCGACGGCACGGGTTTCATCCTGTTCGGCGCGTCAATGGTGCTGATCACTATTGCGCTGGAAGGCCTGGGCGAGCTGCACCTGCCGCACATGCGCGTGGTACTGCTGCTGTTCGGCGGCATGGGTTGTCTGGCCGCTTACTGGCTGCGCGCCGGGCATGTCGAGTTTCCACTGTTCGCCCCTTCGCTGTTTCGCACGCGCACCTTTGCCGTGGGCATTCTCGGCAACCTGTTCGCCCGGCTCGGCAGTGGCGCACTGCCCTTCCTGGTGCCGTTGCTGCTGCAGGTCGCGCTCGGCTATTCGCCTTCCCAGGCTGGCATGAGCATGTTGCCGCTCGCGGCTGCCGGGATGTTTGCCAAGACCGTGGCCCGCTGGCTCATCGAACACTTGGGTTACCGCATCATTCTGACCGGCAATACGCTGCTGCTTGGCGTGCTGCTCGCCAGCCTGGCGCTGGTCGATCAGCAAACGCCGTATTGGGCGTTGCTGGTTCATCTGGGACTGTTGGGTGCCGTCAACTCGCTGCAATTTACGGCGATGAACACGGTGACGCTGATCGACCTGGATGACGCCAGCGCCGCCAGCGGCAACAGCCTGCTGTCCGTCGTCGCGCAACTGGCGCTGAGCCTGGGCGTTGCCTCCGCCGCCGCGTTGCTGGGCGGCTTTACCGAGGACATGGGAACCGGTGAAGCGAGCAACGTGCTCGAAGCTTTTCAGCTGACGTTCCTGTGTGTCGGGGTGCTGGCGATTCTGGCGGCAGGGATATTCCTGCAGTTGCCGGCGCGTGAGGTGAAAGCACCAGTGGCCAGCTAAGAGCGTCGCGAGCTATCGCTCCCTCCCACGGTGCTTGATTCAACATTGTGGGAGGGAGCGAAGCTCGCGATCTGGCGCGAAGCGGCAGCACGGGTAAAATGCCAGCCTTTTATCGCCACGACCATCGCCAGCCCTTCGACCTGATACACTGCGCGACATTTTTGTTTTGCAGGTCCAACGTCGTGACTAACACCGCTTTCAACACTTTGCCTCTGTCCGCCGCCATGCTGGCTAACCTGGAGTCGCTTGGTTATGCCGAAATGACGCCGATTCAGGCGCAGAGCCTGCCGGTGATTCTCAAAGGCATGGACCTGATCGCCCAAGCCAAGACCGGCAGTGGCAAGACCGCCGCCTTCGGCATCGGGCTGCTGAACCCGATCAATCCGCGCTTCTTCGGCTGTCAGGCGCTGGTGATCTGCCCGACTCGCGAACTGGCCGACCAGGTTGCCAAGGAAATCCGTCGCCTGGCGCGCGCGGAAGACAACATCAAAGTCCTGACCCTGTGCGGCGGTGTCTCGTTCGGCCCGCAGATCGGCTCGCTCGAACACGGCGCGCACATCATCGTCGGCACCCCTGGCCGCATCCAGCAGCACCTGCGCAAAGGTTCGCTGGTCCTCGATGGCCTGAACACACTGATTCTCGACGAAGCCGACCGCATGCTGGACATGGGCTTCTACGATTCCATCGCCGATATCATCGAGCAGACCCCCGAGCGCCGTCAGACGCTGCTGTTCTCCGCGACCTACCCGGTGGGCATCAAGCAACTGGCGTCCAAGTTCATGCGCGACCCGCAGACCGTCAAGGTCGAGGCGCTGCATGCCGACAGCCAGATCGAGCAGATCTTCTACGAAATCTCGCCGGAACAGCGCCTTGAAGCCGTCGTGAAAGTGCTTGGGCATTTCCGCCCCGCCTCTTGCGTAGCGTTCTGCTTCACCAAGCAGCAGGTTCAGGAAGTGGTCGATCACCTGACCGCCAAAGGCATGTCCGCAGTCGGCCTGCACGGTGATCTGGAGCAGCGCGACCGTGATCAGGTGCTGGCAATGTTCGCCAACCGCAGCACTTCGGTATTGGTTGCGACCGACGTTGCCGCGCGCGGCCTGGACATCGATGCACTGGACATGGTGATCAACGTCGAACTGGCCCGCGATTCGGAAATCCACATCCACC
>JARDZH010000169.1 GCA_029240955.1 Pseudomonas sp.
ACAAACAGGTGGAGTTGATCAGCGGACGCTTGCAGAGCAAGTTCCTGGTCGTGAAGCTCAAGGGTCTCGATGATCGTGACGAAGCACGTCTTCTGTCCGGTTACGAAATCTGCGTGCCGCGCAACCTGTTCCCTGATCTGGACGACGGCGAGTACTACTGGTACCAGCTCGAAGGCCTCAAGGTCATTGACCAGCTCGGGCAACTGCTCGGGAAGATCGATCACCTGCTCGAAACCGGTTCGAACGATGTAATGGTTGTAAAGCCCTGCGCGGGTAGCCTCGATGATCGCGAACGCCTGTTGCCCTATACGGAGCAATGCGTGTTGGCTGTCGACCTGGATGCCGGCGAGATGAAGGTGGAATGGGATGCGGACTTCTGAAAGCCATGGCCAGCCTGCGCATAGAAGTCATCAGTTTGTTCCCGGAGATGTTTTCCGCCATCAGTGAATACGGCATCACCAGCCGTGCGGTGAAACAGGGGCTCATGCAGCTTACCTGTTGGAATCCGCGGGATTACACCACTGATCGGCATCACACTGTGGACGATCGCCCATTTGGCGGTGGTCCGGGCATGGTGATGAAGATCAAGCCCCTCGAAGACGCTCTGGTTCAGGCCAGGCAAGCGGCGGGGGATGCGGCGAAGGTAATTTACCTGTCGCCACAAGGCCGCAGGCTGGATCAGTCGGCGGTACGCGAACTGGCGCAAGAGGAAGCGATTATCCTCATCGCCGGTCGTTATGAAGGCATTGACGAGCGTTTTATTGATGCTCATGTCGATGAAGAGTGGTCGATTGGTGACTATGTTCTGTCTGGCGGCGAGCTGCCGGCGATGGTGCTGATCGACGCGGTTACGCGACTGCTGCCTGGAGCTTTAGGGCATGTGGACTCCGCGGAGGAAGACTCCTTCACGGACGGTCTGCTGGATTGCCCGCATTACACCCGACCTGAGGTGTATGCGGATCAGCGTGTTCCCGACGTGTTGCTAAGTGGCAATCACGCGCACATCCGGCGTTGGCGTTTGCAGCAGTCCCTTGGGCGGACCTACGAACGACGCGCTGATCTTCTGGAAAGCCGCTCGCTTTCTGGAGAAGAGAAGAAGCTGCTGGCGGAATACATCCGCGAGCGGGACGATAGTTAACGTATCGATGGTTGATCCATACCGGATTACCTTAGGAGCACCAGCATGACCAACAAAATCATTCTTGCCCTCGAAGCAGAGCAGATGACCAAAGAGATCCCTACCTTTGCCCCGGGCGACACCGTTGTCGTTCAGGTGAAAGTGAAGGAAGGCGACCGCGCTCGTCTGCAAGCCTTTGAAGGTGTTGTAATCGCCAAGCGTAACCGTGGCGTGAACAGTGCTTTCACTGTTCGCAAGATCTCCAACGGCGTTGGCGTTGAGCGTACTTTCCAGACCTACAGCCCGCAAATCGACAGCCTGGCTGTGAAGCGTCGCGGTGACGTTCGCAAAGCCAAACTGTACTACCTGCGTGACCTGTCTGGTAAAGCAGCTCGCATCAAAGAAAAACTGTCCTGATACAGTTTTTCGATGCAAAAAAAGCAGCCTGAGGGCTGCTTTTTTGTTGCCCGCTGTTTGATGATTGACGTCCTGTCGCAAGCCTTGTCGAGTCACCATGCCTGCTATTGATCACCCTTTGATTGACCGTTTTCTGGACGCGCTGTGGCTGGAAAAAGGCTTGTCCGATAACACTCGCGATGCTTATCGCAGCGACCTTGCACTGTTCAATGGCTGGTTGCAGGAGCGCAATCTCGAACTGCCCAGCGCGGGGCGTGACGCGATACTCGATCATCTGAGCTGGCGCGTCGATCAGGCCTACAAGCCACGCTCCACGGCTCGGTTCCTTTCCGGTGCGCGTGGCTTCTATCGCTATCTGCTGCGCGAAAACCTCATCGCTGTTGATCCGACGCTGCAGATCGACATGCCCCAACTCGGCAAGCCGCTGCCCAAATCCCTGTCGGAAGCCGACGTCGAGGCACTGCTGGCAGCGCCGGACCTGAGTGAGCCAATCGGCGAGCGCGACCGGGCCATGCTCGAAGTGCTGTATGCCTGTGGCCTGCGAGTCACCGAACTGATCAGCCTGACACTGGAGCAGGTCAACCTGCGTCAGGGCGTGTTGCGGGTGATGGGCAAGGGCAGCAAGGAGCGGCTCGTGCCGATGGGCGAAGAGGCCATTGTCTGGGTCGAGCGTTATCTGCGCGGTGCGCGCGACCAGATGCTCAATGGTCGGCCGAGCGACGTGCTGTTTCCCAGCCAGCGCGGTGAGCAGATGACCCGGCAGACGTTCTGGCATCGCATCAAGCATCAGGCGGCGGTCGCCGGGATCGGCAAGGCGCTGTCTCCGCATACCTTGCGCCATGCGTTCGCGACCCATTTGCTCAACCATGGCGCCGACCTGCGAGTGGTGCAGATGCTGCTGGGCCATAGCGACCTGTCGACGACGCAGATCTACACCCATGTCGCCCGCGCGCGGCTGCAGGACATGCACGCCAAACACCATCCGCGCGGGTAATTTCGCGGGTAATTTGCGCCGCGTCTTACGTCACTCCGGGTCCGTGTTACAAGGCTTATGTGGTAGGCTTTGCCGGTTTCGCAGATCGAGGCCGGGATGCTTGCCCTTGACCATCGCCGGTCTGTCCGCCGTTATAGGAGTTTCCATGCGTTTGCCTCAGTTTTTTGCCGCAGCCGTCGTCGCGCTGGCCGGCACTTTCAGTACCCTTGCCCTGGCCGCAGCGGCGCCCGAACAAGCCATTCGCAAAACCCTTGAATCGCTCCAGCTCGAAGTACCGGTGGAAAGCATCGCGGCCAGCCCGCTGAACAACCTGTACGAAGTCAAACTCAAGGGCGGCCGCGTCCTGTACGCCAGTGCCGACGGCCAGTTCGTGATGCAGGGCTACCTGTTCCAGATTCAGGACGGCAAACCGGTCAACCTGACCGAGAAGACCGAGCGCCAGGCAATCTCCAAAACCATCAACGCCATTCCAGCGGCCGAGATGGTGGTGTATCCGGCAGTCGGCGAGGCCAAATCGCACATCACGGTGTTCACTGACACCACATGCCCTTACTGCCACAAGCTGCACGAAGAAGTCGCTCAGCTGAACAAGATGGGCATCGAAGTTCGCTATCTGGCATTTCCGCGTCAGGGACCTGGCTCGGAAGGCGACAAGCAACTGCAGGCCGTCTGGTGCTCCAAGGACCGCAAGGCCGCCATGGACCGTATGGTCGACGGCAAGGACATCAAGGCCGACAAGTGCGAGAACCCGGTTGGCAAGCAATTTGAAATGGGGCAGTCGATCGGCGTGAACGGTACGCCGGCGATCGTTCTGGCCGACGGCCAGCTGATCCCGGGCTACCAGCCGGCTGCTCAGGTTGCGAAACTGGCGCTCGGCGCCAAGTAACACCGCTTCGTCAGTCTGTCTGACGGCGTTGAGGCGGCGACCCGGTCGCTGCCTCGTCATATTGGAGCCGTACGTGAGCGTGCGGCTGTTTTCACGGCCGGTCCGGGATCGGTCGTTTTACGGGGAGTACATCAGTGAAACCGGTCAAAGTAGGCATTTGTGGGCTGGGTACTGTCGGTGGCGGTACCTTCAACGTGCTTCAGCGTAACGCCGAGGAGATTGCCCGCCGTGCCGGGCGTGGAATCGAGGTGGCGCAGATTGCCGTTCGTACACCAAACCCCAACTGCCAGATTACCGGTACCCCGACGACCCCGGACGTGTTCGCCGTGGCGACCAACCCGGAAATCGACATCGTCGTCGAGCTGATCGGTGGCTATACCGTCGCCCGAGAACTGGTGCTCAAGGCCATCGACAACGGCAAGCATGTGGTCACCGCCAACAAGGCGCTGATCGCTGTGCACGGCAACGAGATTTTTGCCAAAGCGCGCGAGAAGGGCGTCATCGTTGCGTTCGAAGCCGCAGTGGCAGGCGGCATTCCAGTGATCAAGGCGATCCGCGAAGGTCTGTCGGCGAACCGCATCAACTGGCTGGCGGGCATCATCAACGGCACCGGCAACTTCATCCTCACCGAGATGCGTGAAAAAGGCCGCACCTTCCCCGACGTGCTGGCCGAAGCTCAGGCCTTGGGCTACGCCGAAGCGGACCCGACTTTCGACGTTGAAGGCATCGACGCTGCCCACAAGCTGACCATTCTGGCCTCGATTGCATTCGGCATTCCCCTGCAGTTCGACAAGGCGTACACCGAAGGCATCACCAAACTGACCACCGCCGACGTCAACTATGCCGAAGCGCTGGGTTACCGTATCAAGCACCTGGGCGTGGCACGCAGCACCGCGCAGGGTATCGAATTGCGCGTGCACCCGACGCTGATCCCGGCCGACCGCCTGATCGCCAACGTCAACGGCGTGATGAACGCGGTCATGGTCAATGGCGACGCCTCCGGCTCGACGCTGTTCTATGGCGCCGGCGCCGGCATGGAGCCGACTGCATCGTCTGTGGTCGCCGATCTGGTGGACGTGGTTCGTGCGATGACGTCCGACCCCGAGAACCGCGTGCCGCATCTGGCCTTCCAGCCCGATTCGCTGTCCGCGCACCCGATCCTGCCGATCGAAGCCTGCGAAAGCGCCTATTACCTGCGCATCCAGGCCAAGGATCACCCGGGCGTGCTGGCGCAGGTCGCAAGCATACTGTCCGAGCGCGGCATCAACATCGAGTCGATCATGCAGAAAGAGGCCGAGGAAATTGACGGTCTCGTGCCGATGATCCTGCTGACCCATCGCGTGGTCGAGCAGCGCATCAACGACGCGATCACCGCACTGGAAGCGTTGCAGGGTGTCGTGGGTCCGGTCGTTCGCATCCGTGTGGAACATTTGAATTAAGTCAGCCGCAAGCGGCTCAAACCAAAGGTTTGAAGAAAATGCGCTATATCAGTACTCGCGGCCAAGCGCCTGCATTGAATTTCGAAGACGTGCTGCTGACCGGCCTTGCCAGCGACGGCGGCCTGTATGTGCCGGAAAACCTGCCGCGTTTCACTCAGGAAGAAATCGCTTCCTGGGCAGGCCTGCCTTATCACGAGCTCGCCTTCCGCGTGATGCGTCCTTTCGTGGCCGGCAGCATTCCCGATGCCGACTTCAAGAAGATCCTTGAAGAAACCTACGGTGTGTTCACTCACAGCTCGGTAGCGCCTCTGCGCCAGCTCAACGGCAACGAGTGGGTGATGGAGCTGTTCCACGGCCCGACCCTGGCGTTCAAGGACTTTGCACTGCAGCTGCTTGGTCGCCTGCTCGACTACGTGCTGGCCAAGCGTGGCGAGCGCGTCGTGATCATCGGCGCGACTTCCGGCGACACCGGCTCGGCGGCGATCGAAGGCTGCCGTCGTTGCGACAACGTCGACATCTTCATCCTGCACCCCAACAACCGTGTTTCGGACGTTCAGCGCCGTCAGATGACCACCATCTTCGGCGACAACATCCATAACATCGCGGTGGAAGGCAACTTCGACGACTGCCAGGAAATGGTCAAGGCGAGCTTCGCCGATCAGAGCTTCCTCAAAGGCACGCGTCTGGTCGCGGTCAACTCGATCAACTGGGCGCGGATCATGGCCCAGATCGTCTACTACTTCCACGCTGCACTGCAGTTGGGCGGCCCGGCGCGCTCGGTCGCGTTCTCGGTGCCGACCGGCAACTTCGGCGACATCTTCGCCGGCTACCTGGCGCGCAACATGGGCCTGCCGATCAGCCAGCTGGTGGTCGCCACCAACCGCAA
>JARDZH010000170.1 GCA_029240955.1 Pseudomonas sp.
CGCGCCGTGATAGGTCAGTGCTCTCATAAGGACTCCTCAGCTTTGCCAGCAAGTCTGGCCTGTCTTTCAGATGAACGACGCAGAAGCCGTAGGTTCAGCGCATTTGCACAGCCGTGGACTAACGGTCGCGTCTGACGTCCGTTGGATGTCTGCGCGTCGCCATTGGGCTGTTCGTCGGCTGGTTCGCGGTTTCCCGGAACGGGCGCAGAACCCTCCAGTCGATCCTTTACGGGTGAGAAATCAGGCTGTGCACTCGCGCTTGAATCCCTACCACTCTGAATGAGGTTTCCGATGAGCAAGAAATCAGGCAGAACGACCATAGACGACCTGTTCATTCACGAGCTTTCCGATATCTACAGCGCCGAAAAGCAACTGACCAAGGCGCTGCCGAGAATGGCCAGAGCTTCGACCAACCCTGTGCTGGCCGAAGCTTTTGAAACCCACCTTGAGGAAACCCGGGGTCAGATCGAACGTATTGATCAGCTCGTAGAGCAGTCCGAGCTCAAACTCAAAAGAATGAAATGCATCGCCATGGAAGGGCTGGTCGAGGAGTTCAAGGAGCTACTGGACGAGATCGAAAAAGGGCCGGTGCTGGACGCGGGCCTGATCGCGGCCTGTCAAAAGGTCGAGCACTACGAAATCGCCGGTTACGGCACGCTGGTGGCCATGGCCAAGCATCTGGGGCTGGATGACGCCGCAAGCCTGTTGGCCGAAACGCTGGCGGAAGAGAAAGCGGCCGATGAAAAACTGACAGCCATCGCAGAGCAGGGCGGCAATCAGGCTGCGACCATGCTCGACGAGGAAGACGAGCAGTAATCGAATCCGCACCGGCTTGCTGTGCAGCGAGCCGGTGCTGGATCCAGCTTCAGCTTCTGAATGCAGTCATGTCCTGCAGCAGCATCCCCATCAAACGATTCGCGCCGACGCTGAGTTGCCGCCCCAGACGGCTGATCAAGTGCGTCTGCGGGCTGCTGAACACCTCGTTCTGCAACGGCAGTGCCAGCAGTTTTCCCGACTTGATCTCTTCCTCGACCACGAAAGTCGGCAGCAAGGTCACGCCGCCTTGCATGGCGAAATGCTTGAGCATCGCGAAGGTGCTGCAGGTCAGTATCGGCCTGACGGTCACGCCCAACTGATGTTCGGCCTGCAGGAGAATCTGGCGAATGCCGTAGGACACGGCAGGCAGTGCCAGCTGATAACGGTCCAGACCTTTGAGTTCGATAGGCCCGGGTACTTGTGCCAGTGGATGCTCGGGAGCCGTGATGACACAGACCGGCTGGCGCTGGTGCGCGTGGGAGCGGATTTTCGGGTCCGGCGCCGGGTTGAACACCAGGCCGATATGCGCTTCGTCTTCCACGACCTGGCGAATCACCTCGTTGCTGCCGCAGACGTTCACCGTCAGCTCGATCTTCGGGTACATCGTGGAGAACTTCGCCAGCGGCTGGGCCAGGCTTTCCAAAAACCCTTCGCCGGACACCAATGTGACCGAACCGCTGTGCAAGCCGCGCAGCGACTGGATCGAGTCGAGCAACACTTCTTGCTGCGTCAGACGCTGCCGATAGTAGGCCAGCACTTTGTCGCCGGCTTCCGTAGGTTTTACGCCGCGTCTGTGTCGCTCCAGCAATGGCGACCCGAGCTCTTGTTCGAGCTGCGCGATCTGCCGGCTGACCGCCGAGGGTGCCACGTTCAAGAAGTCGGCAGCCGCGCGCACGCTACCCAGGCGCACGGCCTCGTAGAAGTAGAGAATCCGACGATCTTGTACCAGGCTCATACGGTTCCTGTGTTGCGATTAAGGCAACGGAAATTCAATTTCGGGATTATTGCTGAGAGGGGAGAGCGCTGTCCATACTCGGTCAACAGCCATTGGCACGCGTGCCACAGACCTTTGACCGGGATAGATAACAATGAACTTGAAAGTGGGTGTGATCGGGTTGGGCAATATGGGGGGTGGCATGGCGGCCACGCTGGCGAGCAAAGGCTTTGACGTCAGCGGCTTCGATCTGTCGCAGGCCGCATTGGCACAGGCGCAAGGCAAGGGCGTCAAACCGGTCGCTGACCGCGCTCAACTGATTCAGAGCGTCGACATCCTGATCCTGTCGCTGCCCAAGGCCGAGCACGTCGAAGCCGTGTGCCTGGGTAAGGACGGTATTCGAGACCTGGGCCGCGAAGGTCTGATCGTCGTCGACACCATCACCTCGACGCCGGAGATGAGCCGTCAGGTGGCAGCCGAACTGCTCAAGACCGGTGTGGCGTTCATCGACGCGCCGGTGTCCGGCGGTCCCAAAGGCGCGGCCACCGGCACCATGTCGATGGTGATCGGTGCGGAAGATGCGGACCTGGCCCGCGCCTTGCCGGTTCTCGAAGGCATGAGCGGCACCCGCGTACACGTCGGTGGCTGCGGTGCCGGCAACGTTGCCAAGATCGCCAACAACATGCTTGCCGCCTGCCACCTGATCAGCACTGCCGAAGCGGTCGCCATGGCCGCCAAGGCCGGCGTCGATCCGGCGAAACTGCTTGAGGGTCTGAATGCAGGCTCGGGGCGCAGCGGCGCCACCCAGGTCATGTTCCCGACCTGGGTGCTGAACAAGGCTTACGACTCCGGTTTCACCATGGGCCTGATGCGCAAGGACGTGGGGCTTGCCAGCGACCTCGCAGACAGCCTCGACATGGACCTGCCGCTGTCGCAGCTGGTCGCCAGATTGTGGAAAGCCAGCAGCGAAACGCTGGCTGATAACGAAGACTTCTGCGCAATCGTGCAGCGTACCGATGCCAGACTTTACGGCCGTGGAGAATAAGCGATGAGCACTGCAAAGATTCTGGAACTGATGCGTCCGTACTGGGGCGACCGCAGCGTGGTCGCCAGCTACGTCGGCGGCGAATTCGTAGAAGGCCATGGCGCTCCGGTCGAAGTGCGCAACGCTCACGATGACAGCCTGCTGCTGAGCTTTCCCGACGCCGACGAGTCGTTGGTCGAGCTGGCTGACAAGGCCGCGAAGAGCGCGCAAAGCCAGTGGTGGTCATTGACCGCTCAGGCGCGCGGTCGCGCCATGTATCAGGTCGGCCTTCTGGTTCGCGAAGAGCTGGAAAACCTGGCACAGATCGAGTCGTTGACCGCCAACAAGCCGATCCGCGATGCCCGCGTGGAAGTGCTTAAGGTTGCCGAGATGTTCGAATACTACGCCGGTTGGGCTGACAAGCTGCACGGCGAAGTCATCCCGGTGCCGACGACGCACCTCAACTACGTCACCTACGAACCGCTGGGCACTGTGCTGCAGATTACGCCGTGGAACGCGCCGATCTTTACCTGCGGCTGGCAGATCGCACCGGCCATTGCCGCCGGTAACGCAGTGATTCTCAAGCCTTCGGAACTGACCCCGCTCAGCTCGCTGATGGTCGGCGTGCTGATCGAGCGCGCCGGTGTGCCGAAAGGGCTGGTCAACGTCATCGCCGGTTTCGGTCACAGCATCGGCCAAGCGTTCATCGCCAAAGCGGACATTCGCAAAGTGGTCTTCGTGGGTTCGCCTGCAACCGGCCGGCACATCGCCGTTGCGGCAGCGCAACGTTGCATTCCGGCTGTTCTCGAACTGGGCGGCAAGTCGGCGAACATCGTGTTCGAAGACGCCGATCTGGAAGTGGCGCTGCGCGGTGCGCAGGCGGCGATCTTCTCCGGCGCAGGCCAGAGCTGTGTGTCCGGCTCGCGCCTGTTGGTACAGGAATCGATCTTCGAAAAATTCACCAACGCGCTCGCTGTTGCGGCTACCCAGTTCAAGGTCGGCGACCCGAGCGACCCTGAAACCCAGATCGGCCCGATCAACAATGCCAAACAGTACAACCATGTGAGGACCATGGTCGAGGGCGCGTTGAAAGACGGCGCCAGGCTGGTCGGCGACAATGCCGATCCGATCCCCGAAAAACCGGGTTACTACGTCAATCCGACCGTGCTGGCAGGGCACAACGCGCTGTACTGTGCGCAAGAAGAAATCTTCGGCCCGGTGGTCGTGGCGATTCCGTTCAAGGATGAAGAAGAGGCCATCCGCATCGCCAACGACAGCCGCTTCGGCCTGGCCGGTGGCGTCTGGACTCGCGATGTCGGCCGTGCTCACCGCGTAGCCAAACACGTGCGCGCCGGGACTTTCTGGGTCAACGGTTATAAAACCATCCACGTCAGCTCGCCATTTGGCGGTTATGGCGAGAGCGGCTATGGTCGTTCTTCGGGCCTGGACGCCCTGCGCGAGTACAGCGAAGTGAAAAGCGTATGGGTCGAAACCGCCGCCAAGCCGGCAGCCAGTTTCGGTTACGGCGCGAGCCTGGAGTGATCGATATGACGATTTCGAAAACGCTGATTGAAGAAGCGACGGTCTGGCGGCGGACGATTCATGCTGCACCGGAGCTGGGTTTCAAAGAGCAGCAGACCTCCGACAAGGTCGCAAGCCTGCTGACGAGCTTCGGTATCGAGGTCCATCGCGGCCTCGGTGGCACCGGCGTGGTGGGGACGCTGCGCACCGGCGAAGGGCCGACTATCGGCATCCGTGCAGACATGGACGCTTTGCCGATTCAGGAACTGGGCGACAGCCCGCACAAATCCGCGCATCAAGGCTGCATGCACGCCTGCGGGCACGACGGTCACACTGCGATCCTGCTCGCTACTGCGCGGCATTTGTCAGAGACGCGGCGGTTTCGCGGCACGGTTCACTTCGTGTTCCAGCCTGCCGAGGAAAACCTTGGCGGCGCGCAGCGGATGATCGAAGACGGGTTGTTCACGCTGTTTCCAATGGACGCGATTTACGGCCTGCACAACTGGCCGGGCGTTCCGGCGGGGCAGGTGGTGATCAATCCGGGGCCGATGATGGCGTCGCTGGATACGTTCGAAATCACCCTGACCGGCAAGGGCAGCCACGCCGCGATGCCGGACCGGGGTTTCGACCCGATCGTTGCTGGCGCGGAAATGGTGCTGGGCCTGCAGACCATCGTGTCCCGGCGCCTGTCGCCGCTGGATTCGGCGGTGGTCAGCGTGACGCAGTTCAATGCGGGAGAAGCGATCAACGTGCTGCCGGAAACCGCCGTGCTGCGTGGCACTGTGCGTTGCTTGCAGACGCCGGTACGCGCCAAGGTTCAGGAGCTGATCGGGGAGTTCGTCGAGCGTTTGCCGACGGCCTTCGGTGTGCGCGGCGAGCTGGTCTACAACGTGGGTTATCCGGTCACGGAAAACAACGTCGATGCGGCAGCCACAGTACGCCGCGCGGCTGCGGCAGCAGTGGGCGAAGACAAGGTGCAGTGGGGCTGTAACCCTTCGATGGCTTCAGAGGATTTCGCGTTCATGCTGCATGCATGTCCGGGCGCCTACATCTGGATGGGCGTCGACGGCGAGAAACCTTCGGCGCCGCTGCACAACCCGTACTACGACTTCAACGACCGGGTCATCGAACCGGGCGTCGCGGTGTGGACGTCACTGGTGGAACAGTGTTTGCCGGCGGCGTAAACACGGCCGCAGGAGCGCCCACGGCCGGCGTTCCGCTTTGCCCGCCACGGGATTTGCGCAGAATTTGTGGGAGTGGCTTCAGCCGCGAAGGCGTGTTTCAAGGCGCTGGAGATGTTCGGCTGTACCGGCCTTTCGCGGCTGAAGCCGCTCCCACAGAGGTGCGCGTTTTTCGTGGGAGTGGCTTCAGCCGCGAAAGCGTAGTGAGTAAAGA
>JARDZH010000171.1 GCA_029240955.1 Pseudomonas sp.
CGGTTCGTCCATCGACTTTCACCCGCCCGCTCGCAAGCGCAAGCCGCACTTGCTGGCGATTGAAACGCGGCAGGTTGCTGAGAAAACGATCAAGGCGCATGGCGGACAAAGCGTGGCAGAGGAGAGGCGGGCATCTTACTTGATCTGGTCTGCCGGTTCTGTTGCGCTCGACGCGGTGATACCTGCGCAGCGGGGGCACAGGCAGGCGCGATTGCGCAGGTTGGCGGGAAGCGCTTCCAGTCGAGCCGGGTCGATAGTCACGGAAAAACACCAGCAAGGCTGGGTCGCCGTACGCGGGTCAGACAGGCTGCAGGTGTTGTTGAAGCCGCATAGCGGACATTTGTCGGCTGAGGCGTCAGGAACGGTGGGTGAAGTCATTGGATGTTGTATCCACCAACTGACCGGCAAGGTCGGTCATTTTGGCAATCGAGGGTTTCAGGGTCGGTGCATGATACGCCGGCGCACGACGAAACAGAGCGGCGAGGGCTGCGCAGCGGCAGTGCACCAGCAGAATCCGATCGTAATGGATGCCGTGAGCATAAAGGGTGTCGAACAGGTCTGCCAGCATGGGCGACGGCATGCCGAACCGGTTGCGAACCGTCAGTACATCCATGGGGATGGCCGGAAGCTGGCCGTGCAACGGCGACACATTGGAGTTGCGCACGATGTGCCCAATGTCCTCATAGGTTTCGCCTCTTGGACTCTGAAATTTGGACAGGGTGTAATTCTTCAATCTGCCAGGGAGCGACGTACCTGCCATGAGGCGATCAGTGCTTACGAGCGGCGCCAACGTAGCCGGCCGTTGCACCAGCATGTTTCCTGCGGCGTTCGAGATCGCGAAAGGTTGTGCGGTTCGGTTGACGATACGATGCAGCAGCGGGTCGACCAATGCATAGCCGTGAGGTGCGTAGGTCCGTATTTCCGTGCCATGAGGTATTTTCACGGTGGAAGACCACGGCAGGTAACCCCCATGCGTGGTGACGACCAGCGTGCGAGCCTGACCTCTCTCCGAGGTCCAGAGCAGGAATCGACGACCTAGCTTCCAGGCGTGCACGGACAGGGTGCCGAAGCGAGGGTGACTGGGGATGGTCCAGCGCTTGAGCATCGCATCTGTGTGGAAGAATTTCGCCAGTCGGGTCTGTCGTGCACTCATCGAGCGGTGAAACAGCGAGCTCAAAACCCGGACTTCAAGCGCGGCAACCGAACCTGCCCGGGTCGCTTCGCCACCCGATTTCAGGATCCTGCCCAGGGAGCGCGCCAGCCGCGGCGTCTGTGGCCCGAGACGCAGCAGGCCCAGAGAAAGCGCGCTCAACAACGCTTGCTTCTGTTCATCATGACGGCTGCCTGGCAACCGGGCGGAGGCGATGTTCAGCGATGTGATACCAATTTCCGTCGCCAGCGACGCGAGAAACGCAGGCGTCAGGAGCACCGACATCGGGACCAGCAGCAACTGCAGCTGGTGAAGTCGTGAGGTCCAGTAACGCAACGACACCTCGGCTGCAGTGACAATCATGTCCTGAGCGTCTTCGAGCGCATTCTGTCTGAGCGTCTGGCGCAGGAAACCGAATGGAGAACTGTCGAGGCTGCGTTTGATCAGGGTGTGCTGTAGCGCTTTACGCGTGTCATGGTTATACAGCACGTCAGTCCAGGGCCGAAGCAGAGAGGCAGGCGCATGCGGGGGCAGGATTCCGCCCCAGAGCCTGAGCAAGTATTCCAGTCTTTCATGATGCGAGCGTGCAACGTAGTGCGCGACGGACTCGCGCCATCCCTGATCCGCAGCAGAACGCCGCAGGTAATGGTGCAGCCCGTCCGCATCATGAAACTCCCGGAACGCCTGCGCGTGACCGGCCTGATAAAGCACATCGGGTCCGCCCGGCTGCTCCAGTATCAGCAGCCCGGGGTAGACCGGCGTCAGTGAGCTGATGGCCGAACTCTGGACATGAAAACCCAAGGCACTCCACCTGACCGTTTCAGGCCCGTCCAGCGCACGGATCACCAGGTCGAAACCGCCACGGGTCAGGCGGCCCTGCTTGAGGCTGACAAGCGCCTGGCTGATGAAGATGGCGGTAAAGCTTCGTTCGATGGCATCCCGCTGCAGATCCCAGAACTCCGTAATGCGGGCTGACATGGTGCTCAGAAAATCGACCTGACGAATATGTTGTTCAATGACGTGCGGATCGATCGGCAGGGCCTGACTCTCCGACCATGTGCCTATGCGGGATCTGTCCAGATACACCACGGTGCGACCGCCATGATCGACATAGCCTGAGGGTCGTTGGACCCGGTAATGGATCATCAGCGCCTGACTCAGGCTGATTGGCGTTTCATCCGGAACGTGCACGTCAGTGGCCGGAAAGCGTGGATTGCCCAGCGGAGTGGCCGTTTCACCGCGGCGGTACGCAATGAACACCTGATCCGGGTCCAGCGAGAGCCCGCAACGCGTGTGGAGAAAGTCCTTCATCAGCTGTGCGGCGGTGCCGGAGGGCGTGGGCAGCCGATCCAGTACCGGGAAACGGGACGGCCACCACTCGACGGCGCTGGCCAGCGCAAGCGCGCGGGCCAGGGGCTTGAGCAGATCAAGCCGATCAAACTGCTCGTCAGGCAGCAGCTTGCGCGTGACGCTTTCCTGCGCCCGGGTCAGAGCGGTGAACACGTCTCCTTCGATAAGCGATGCCCGGACGACGAGCCCTGAACCGTGCGCGAACTCCAGCATGTTCAGCATTTGCCGGTGCCAGCCGGAATTGTTCATGGCCTGGAGCAGCCTGCGGGTCATTTCGGCCGGATCATCGCTGATGTACTCGGTCGACCTGCGCTCGGCACCTACAACATGAATGAAACAATGGGACGTGTTGCGCGACCGGACCTGAAAGATCCCCGGCACGCATTCATCACCGAGCAACAGGCCCCAGACTTCCGTCTTGTCGCCCCGGCCGCTCTGCTCCAGTGCCGCAACGGCTCCGGGAAACTCACGTAGCCCCAACGCATTGAGGCTCAACAGATAGCCCTCATGGCTGATGCGCTTGCGAGTCAGTTGGCGCGATAGACCATCGAGAAAGCTGAGTTTGCACAGGGCCCGATAGGTCTTGCGTTGTCTTTTCCAGAAGGCATCGAGGGCTGTTTCGTAGTCGTCGGTCCAGCTTGCCTGCGCGATGAGCCGCAAAACAGCGTGTGCCTGAAGTGACGGGTGATCTACCGACAGCGGAGCTTCCGTAATGACAGACTCCGAAAAGCCTTTGAAGTGTGCGGGATTGCATCGCGCCAAAGCGAGATCGGTCAAGGACAACCTTCGGGTATGGTGCTCTGCTTCCTCGTCGTTCACCTCAGGGCCGGTCTCGGTTGTGAAGGTGATGTGAAGCTCATCAGGATCCAGCGAAGCGCCGAACTGTTGCTTGAGTCCATCAGCAAGTCTTTCACGCACGTAGTGCCGCCTGCGGGGAGGCAGATCCATGTCCAGCTGGCAGGCCTTGAGCAGCAGCACTGATCCGGCGAGCAGCCCGAAACCAGGGCTCTTGCGCAGCGACCTCAGCCTGCGTTCGACATCCGGATCCGGTTCGACGCGCTGCAGGGGATCGTCTGCCACCAACGGCAGCCGTTCCTCGCCGATCGTGTTCTGGAAGGGCGACAGCGCAAAACGCACCGATGGATGCAACGCGTCTGCCCGTTCACCGTGGGCGGGCAACTGCAGAACGGCGGGCATCTCCAGGGTGGCAGAAGAGGGCGTAAAGAGGGTGTCCGGGTCGAACGGGCTCCAGATCTGGTTCATGGCGGTCTTTCGGCGTGATGGGTGGCGCACTATCGCGCAACACACTTCGCCGAAAGACATAACTATGTATGACCATTTCGTCCGGGGCGCCGAGTAGATTGATACCCGCTCAAGCCGAAACGTTTTGTAGCATGTTCACGGGCTGCCCTGAACGCCTTGAAACTGCTGGTCCAGACGCTCGCAGCGCCCTGGAACGGTTGCCGCAACTGAGGCTTTGCGACGGGCAGCAGGCACCGAAAAGTCTTTTTCCTGTCTTATTCATCGTCCGTTGAGCCTTTCGACGGACGCCGATCAGCGCCGCTGATCGAGCCAGACCGCGGTCCGGGAGGCCGCCATGTATAGAAAATTCTCGTTTGTCGCCCTGCTGACCCTGATCCTTTCGGGCTGCTACGCCGGCCCTGGATACTACGAATCCGAAGTGTATACGCAGCCGGCGACAGTGGTCGGAGGCGCATATGCCTATGACAACGGTTACCGCTCTTCCTACTATCAGGAGCGACGCGTTTACGTGGCTCCTCAACCGCGGTATTACAGCCAGCCACGCTACTATAATCAGCCTCGTTACTACGCACCGCCACCTCGCTATTACTCGCCGCCACCACTGCCGCGGCACTATCAGCCAGGACGGCCACCCGGGCACGCCTGGAGTTCACCCGGGCCGCGCGGCCCTGACGGCTATCGGCCACGTCCCGGTTTCCGGGGCGAGTATCGAGGCGGATCGTCATGGCGGGATCACGGACACGACCGCGGCGGGAGGGATCGTGGTGGCTGGCATCGCAGTGGCGATCATCGTCGAGGCGACGGCCGGGGCGGGCACCGATAGCGCGTCGCCCCACAGAGCCTATACCTCGGAAAGATCCGCCAGCGGATGACGGCCCTCCCAGACCTTGCTGAAGTGGGCCTCGACGACCGCAGGCGGCACCGTGGCGACGTCAGGCCAATGCCAGCGAGGCGTTTGATCCTTGTCGATCAGGCGCGCGCGGACGCCTTCGCTGAACTCCGGATGCCGGCAGCAATTGAGGCTCATGGCGTATTCCATCTGAAAGACGCCGGCAAGCGACAAGTGCCGGGCGCGTTCTGTTTGCTCCCACACCAGATGCGCGGTGAGCGGGCAGCCATTCGCCAGATTTTTTGCAGCCTTGCTCATCAGCGGATCGTTCTGGTGCTGCAAGTGGGCAATGGCGTTCCAGGCGCAAGCGAGATCGCCTACGTCGAGCAGTTCGTCAATCTGCGTGCGTCGTGGCAGCCATTGCGCCTCCGGCAGGTGACCTGCGGCTTCATGCTGCAGGGCTTTCATCAAGCTGTTGAGCTGCACGCTCGTGCGCTCCTGCCAGTTGAGCTGCAACAGGCCTTCGATCAGATCGTCCTGCTGTTCGTCGAGCAGAAAGCGGTCTGCAAGATTAAGATCCAGCGCATCGCGGCCATTGATCGGCGCGCCGGTGAGGCCGAGAAACAGGCCCAGTTTCCCCGGCAGTCGAGACAGAAACCAGCTGGCGCCGACGTCCGGATACAGCCCAATGCTGATCTCCGGCATTGCCAGCCTGCTGCTTGGCGTGACGATGCGGATGCTGGCGGCCTGCAGCAGGCCCATCCCCCCGCCGAGCACATGCCCGTGTCCCCAGCAGATCACGGGTTTGGGGTAAGTGTGCAGGGTGTAATCCAACCGGTATTCCGCTTCGAAAAAATGCGCAGCCAACGGCGGTATGACGCCCGGCTCGGCGCGGCAGGCTTCGACCAGTGCGCGTACGTCGCCACCTGCGCAAAACGCTTTCGCACCTTTGCCGCGCAGCAGGACGCAGACGATACGCGGGTTATCCGCCCAGGCGTCGAGCTGATGCTGGAGCGCCAGGATCATCGGCAGTGACAGCGCATTGAGTGATTGTTCGGCATCAAGGGTGGCGATTGCGATGCGGTCGCCTCCCGA
>JARDZH010000172.1 GCA_029240955.1 Pseudomonas sp.
GTGCGTCGCCTTCCCGACCCTGTCGGCACTGGCCGAAGGCTTTGACGTGTTCGTGGTCACCGACGCCTCCGGCACCTTCAACACCACCGTGCAGCAGGCCGCCTGGAACCGCATGAGCCAGGCCGGCGCACAAATGATGAACTGGTTCTCGGTCGCCTGTGAGCTGCACCGCGACTGGCGCAACGACATCGAAGGCCTGGGCAATCTGCTGTCGCAGCGGATCCCCAACTACCGCAACCTGATGAACAGCTATTCGGCGCTGACTGCTCGCTGAGTCTCAGGATCGGTACGAAAAAGCCCGCTTGATGCGGGCTTTTTAGTGCTCGGGTAACGGACTTAACCGCTCGTCGCTTCGTTTATCTGAAGCGGGAAATTTCAGCGGTGCAGTGGCTCAAAAGTTGTACACACGAAATGTAAGGCTGTTTGCGCGGCTTTCGGGTAACCGCAACAGCGATCGCTTAACTGATCTGGAAGGGTAAGACATGAGAAAGCTGAGCAGAACACCTCTCTTCCTGCCGGGCGCTGCTATTTTCGTACTGGGCTGGGTGGTGATCTTCAACAATCTGGTAGCGCTTGCCTGAAACGCGGCACGCAGAAATCGCAAGCATCCAAAAGCCTGTTACTCGTTTGCCTGAGCACTCAGCTCAGGCGTACCCCAGCGATCAACCTTGGTCAGCAGTTCTGATCATGGGTGGCCAAATTTGAATTCGGTCTTGCTGGGCGCTGCTTTTACATTCCCCTGCCCTACCGCTGCCAACTCGCTTTTGAGTTGTGCAACCAGCGACGCGATTGCTCGACTCGTTTCGAGACCCTCTACAGGAATCCCTTGAGCAATGACGGCTGCGTGGCCTTTCATGGGATGAAACAGCTCGACGGTCATCATGCCGTCCGGGTTGATCGAACAAACGCTTTTCATAGGCAGGAAGCCAGATTCAACAATCTGGCGCAGTTCAAGGTGCGACAACATGGAGCACTCTCCTGGCGCTAAAACGCCTATTACTTGGGACAACTGTCCGGTTGATACCCGACACGCACAAGCGTTCCACCCGCATGAATGAACGGTAGGAAAGATTCGTTCTGACAACGCAGCTGTTGCTCCAGAGCCCTGCCTGAACAAGTATTTCAAGATGTAACGGAAATTTTCGGTCGCCGCCCAGGGTCACAAGAGACAGATACTTGCCAAGGTTGGAAAAAATGAAGTTTGCGATATTTGCTCAAGGCCTTTCGAGATGGGCTGGCAGCCCCAGAACGTTCATGGTCGCCATCGTGTTGATCTGCCTGTGGGCTTCGAGCGGCCCCTGGTTCCACTATAACGATACGTGGCAGCTGATCATTAACACCTCCACCACGATCATCACCTTCCTGATGGTGTTTCTGATCCAGAACACGCAGAACCGTGATAACGACGTTCTGCATATCAAAATCGATGAGCTGTTGCGGGTCACGAAAGATGCTCAGAACGCGCTATTGAGTCTGGACAATCTGGACCAGAACGAACTTCGCGCGCTGCGCAAAAAGTACAAGGCCTTGGGCCAGAGCGCGGTGGAGCTTCCGGAGGATCGCTGACCTCTACAGCAGCTCAGCTATCGAGGCTCGGCGATTTCCCGCATGAGCCGCTCGATCTCGCCCGATGCCTTGAGCTGCTCGAAAGCCGCGTGGGCACGGGCCACGATTTCGTCCGGCGTGTCCAGACTGAACGCCATGTAGATGCTCGCCGGCAGTTCATCCAGCGTTCCTACCGCTTCGAGTCGGGAAAAATCGACCTGTGCCTCTTCGCTCAATGAGCGTGCCTCTCGCTCGGACAGTGGCAGTAGCTGAATCTGATGGTTGAGCAGCTTCTGGAAACTGTCGCGGTTGGTGGTCGATACCACCAGCCGCGCGAAGCCCTGTGCTTGCAGATACAACTGCCTTGAGTCATCCCGGACCACCCCGACGCTGTAGCGCTTGGCATCGCTCAAGTCAGAAGGTCGTATGTCGCGGTGCTCGTGAAGGCGGTACAGCCTGGTTTTCGCCTGAGCTATTTCACCGACCCATTTGAACAAAGGCTCACGGGCCGACGTACGGATGATTGGGAAGATCAGTACATTGGGCTCGCGCAACGCTTTTTCATACGCGCGGGCCCACGGGTAAAGCTGGATGCGATAGTCATCGAGCACAGCGTCCTTGAGCGTGCGCTCGACGATTTGCGTACCCGGTCCTGAAAGCCTGCCTGCGCGCAAATACGCATACGACGAGTCCTCGGCGACCACGACGATGCCTTCGGCGTGGCTTTGCAAAGCGGTGACCGCCAGCAGCAAGCCGGCGCAGAATGTCAGACGGCAGTTCATCTTCACTCTCTTAAGGTTCAATTAGCCACCCGATCGCGGCCTTGGCGCTTGGCGCGGTACAGCGCCTGATCGGCGCGCTGCAACAGCAGGTCGAAGTGATCCATGGTTTCGGGGTCGAGCTCGGCCACGCCAATGCTCAAGGTCACCAATGGCGAGACTGACGAACCGGCATGGGGCAGCTCCCGCTCGGCCAGAAAGGCCCGCAGGCGTTCAGCGGCAGCATTGGCCTGGAGCAGGTCGACGTTGGGCAACACCACCACGAACTCCTCGCCGCCCAGGCGTGCGGTCAACTCCCCGGAACGCCCAAAAACCCCGCGCAGCACGTCTGCCACCTGCTTGAGGCATTCATCACCAAGCATGTGGCCGTAGGTGTCGTTGTAGATCTTGAAGAAGTCGATATCGCACATCAGCACGGCCAACGGAGTCTTGTGGCGAATGGCACGGCGAAATTCCACTTCCTTGAGTTCGTCGAAATGCCGCCGATTGGCAAGGCCGGTCAGCGGGTCATGGCGCGACAAGGCTTCGAGCGAGCGGTTGGCTGCCTGGAGTTCTGCAGTCCGTGCCTCGACCAGTTCAGCCAGGCGGTCGCGGCTGGCGGCCAAGGCCAGTTCGTCGCAACGCTGCCGTTCCAGATGCGCGTGCAGATTGTTCTGCAGCTCGTTCACCTGAGCTTCGAGCAGGCTTAGCTCATCCTGACGCCTGACCGAGCGCTGCAGCCTCAATGGTTGCTTGAGGGTCTGCGGTCCAAGTTTGCCCAGATGCCTGGCGATATGTTTTACATGCACGGTTACCAGCCGGTTAAACATCATCATGATCAAACCAGCCAGCAGCAGTGACTGAATGATCTGAGTGATGAAAATGCCGCGCGCCTCTCCCCACAGCCGCTCCCAGAGCAGGCCCGCATCGCCTTCGATCGTCAGCTCACCCACCGTTTCGCGGGCGCCGGCGTACGGCTCGGTGATCAGCTGACGATGCAGCACCGGCGCAACACTCGAGGATTCGATGTTCTGACGCTTGAGCTCCAGCACTTCAGCCGTTTGGCCCGGCCGTACGATGCTCAGCGTCACGCGCCCGACCGGCGCTGCCTGAGCGACACTGGCCAACTGCTTGCCCAACGACTCGCGATCCATTTCCCAGATCGCCTCGGACAAGGTGTTCTGAAAGACCTGATCGATCAGGGCAAGCTCGGAGTTCATCGCCTTGAGGTTGCTCTCCCAGGCAAACCAGGTTCGCACGCTGACCATCGCCAGGGTGAAGAACAGGCAGAACAGCAAGGTCGCAAGCACCAACCGCCGCCCAAGCGAACCAGAGGGCGAAGGTTTTGGCGCAGATGAATGCGCGGCTACAGGTGGAACGGGACCAGACACGTCACAACCACTTGCGAGCGATGGCATCGTAGACGCCATTGCGACGAATCGTCTGCAGACCGACGCGGAATTTCTCGACCGTCTCGGCCGGCGTTTTCAGACTGAACGCCATGCTCAGCCCTTCTTCGCTGCTCAGCTCAGGCAATGGCAAAGAGCGAACCAGCATCTTTGCCGGATCCTCACCATTCTGCCGGGTCAGGTACAGCGCATTGAGTTCGTTGGAGATCCACAGTTCGACGTGGTCGACCTTGAGCTTGCGGTAGTTGTGCTCGTACTTGTTGCTGGACTGTAATTGCTCGCCGACTCGAAACCCTTTCGATATCAGATATTGCTCGCCGACATCCTGATTGACCGTCGCAATCTGATGACCTCGTGCATCTTCTAGCGAGTCGAGCTGCACCGGACGATCCGCCAGCGAATAGATGAACCATCGCGTAGGGGCAATAGCGCCGACCCATTGAAACAACGGTTCGCGCGCAGACGTGCGGGCGATCGAATAGATCAGTACATTGCTGTCGTTGAGGGCCAGTTGATAGGCGCGTGCCCACGGCATCGCTTGAATGGAAGCCTGCATCCCGACTTCCTTGAGCACCGCTTCGACCACTTCAGTGCTCATGCCGGTAATCCGGCCGTTGCGGGTGAAGTTGTAGGGCGGCAACTCTTCGGTGACGATACGAAGCGGTGCAGTTTCCGCCCGGCTCGGCAACGCCAGACCTCCCGCCATGAACAGCAGGATGCCGAGCATCAGAACACGTTGAAACTGCAGAACCATGGATGAGCACCTTCGGACAGCAGAAATTGGCAAACTCAATGGTTATCGGCTAATTCGCTGCTTGCACGAGTGCTGCACGTCGGGAGTTTTTGTTCGCCAATAGTCGGCAGATCAAATAACGCCTGCGCGTTTAAAACGGCTTTTTTAGCCACTCAAGCGGCGTTGTGCCGGATCATTTGATTGGGGGATGCTTAAAGTAACGTTTAAGGCGCTAGAATGGCTGCATCGTGACGCGGCCATTCACCGTTCGTTCAATTCATTTTTCATTGTTATCAAGGCAGACCCTTTTGGAAGAGCTTAATCGACTGGCGACCGGTATTCCGGGATTGGACGACCTTTTGAAAGGAGGCTTGGTCGCCGGTGCGGCCTATATCGTCCAAGGTCGACCGGGCTCGGGCAAGACGATCTTTGCCAACCATCTGGCGTTTAACCATGTTCGTCATGGCGGACGTGCTCTGGTGGCGACGCTGCTTGCCGAGTCCCATGAGCGGCTCTTCAAGTACCTGTCCACGATGAGCTTTTATGACCCGCAGAGAATCGGGTCTGAAATCCAGTTCGTCAGCGCTTTCGACACCCTCGAAAACGAAGGACTGGATGAAGTGGTCAAGCTGCTTCGCCGCGAAATCATGCGCCAGAAGGCGTCAGTCCTGATCGTGGACGGTCTGCTTAACGCTCGCTCGCAAGCCGGCTCTACGCTCGACACCAAGAAATTCATCGCAGAATTGCAAGGCCACGCGGCATTCGCCGGTTGTACCGTCCTGTTCCTGACCAGCTCGAAACTCGATGATGGAAGCCCCGAGCACACGATGGTCGACGGTGTTATCGAGATCGGCGAAGAACTGGTCGGAACCCGCTCGGTGCGACAGATCCATTTGCGCAAAACGCGCGGCAGCGGCGCGCTTTCCGGTCTGCACGAGTGTGTGATTGGCGATAATGGGTTCACTGTTTATCCACGCCTGGAAGCGCTTTACAGTTGCCCGAGCGGGTGGCAGACGTCCGATGTGTCGCTTCTGCCAAGCGGATCACCTGATCTGGACAAAGCGCTGGGCGGCGGCCTGGTGCAATCCAGCGTCACGCTGGCCATGGGTCCATCGGGCGTTGGTAAAACAACGCTGGGAATAAGCTTCCTCGCGGCGTCGACGCCGGAGGCCCCTGGCCTGCATTTCGGTTTCTATGAGCCGCCTAATCGGCTCAAGATAAAAGCCGCGGTT
>JARDZH010000173.1 GCA_029240955.1 Pseudomonas sp.
AAGCTTGAACATGCAGATAGGGCGCGCAGGTCCAGGTGCGGATCGCCGAGGCCATGGTCGTGGCCCCGTCAGCGTAGGCGCGACGTGTCTTCTGGCGGTAGCGCAAAAACGCTGTTCTGGTGCCCGGCTCCGGCTTCAGGAAAGAGTCTTGCAGATCGTCCGTCCACATCTTCATATCTGTGAGCGTCACGGCCTGATCGGTCAGATGAAATTCAAGCGTGGTGCGTACGTTCACGTCCTTTCGTTCAATCAACTGTTGCGAGACACGCAAAGTGCCGTCCGCGAGTTGCCTGAAAGCGGTGATTTTCGTGGCGGACTTGACGCTCAGTAAACGATAGCGGCGCACGACCAGGCCGCTGATCGCATCGACGCGCCAGACCGTAGCGTGATCGGGGTGATAGAACCACGCGTGATCAGCGGTGGCGGCACCCAGCAACAAGCCTTCGTGGACGTCAACCGGTACGTCCCGCGCGTACAACAGGCGCTTTTGCGCGACGTCGTAGTAGGCCGTTGTGCGCAGCGGGCGGGTGGCGGGTTGCAACGGCACGTTGAATCGCTGAAGCGCCAGGTAGCCCGCAGTGAGACGTTGTTCACGATCCAGTTTGCCCAGGCGGGCCATCACTTCGCCTGAGTTGTTGGTATCGCCGAGAGTAACGCAGACCAGGCGCAATGCATTGCGTTGCCAGTCCAGCTCAAACAACTCGCCGCCGGCCAGCTCGATCGTTCCCTCGAAAGCCGACAGCACGATAGCGTCGACCGTCAAATGGCGCCCCGCCAGATAAAGTCGCGCGCCATCACCTTCCGGTGAAGGTGTGGTGCCGAAACTGACCTGCTCGACACTGACCCAAGGCGCATGCACCCGCCATTTGCCGTAACCGGTCAATGTCACCTGCTTCAAACCAGGAGTCAGGCGCAGCTGACGGTGCCCTGGCGGAGCGGAAATTTCGTAGGAGAGTTTCTGCCGCCATTCATCGGGCAGGGTCGCAACCGCTATCTGGCGAACCTGATCATCCAGTTGCACGCTGATCGTCGTCGGTTTGTAGACAGGAAGGAGCTTGTAGAGAATGTGTTTGAGCGACGGCGTGCTGTGCAGGTAAAAGTGCTGTCTGCCGTGTTCGTCATATTCCAGCTTGTCTGCCAGGCGGTTGCGCAATTGCGGATAGCGGGTGTGGATGCGCTCGTCCAGCTCTACCCTCAGCGCATCGCCCAGCGCTCCCAACGAGTTGAAATGCGAAAACCAGCTCGGCTCGGGACGTTCACTGGCACTGCGCGGTTCGACCTGTTCGCCCGGCAGGGGCTCGTAGACATGGCCGGCACCGCCCAACTGGTATTCGTAGCCGTAGTAACACAGCGGCGTGCAGGGCAACAGCACAGTATCAGCCTGCAGGTTCAGCGCTGCACGCTCGGGCAGGCCAAAGGCCTGGCGAATGTTCAGGGAAAGATGGACCAGTTTCGGATCATCGTTGTACTGCGGCAATTCAAATGGGCCACCGCTCCACGGATAAAACCGCTGACTGTCGAAACGCACCTGTCGGTCTTGCAGATCGAGGTGGGTAATCACGGCTTCGGCCGGGAAGTGCAACACCCCGTCGGTCAACCTGAAAGCGCCTGGCTGATAAGCGTTGTGGATGGCACGCAAATGATTGCCGACCTCGGTGGCCTTGTCGGCGATCTGCCCCAGGTTGCTGGCAATGGCCGTCGCACCGATGCCGACACCCAGCAGCGGCACGGACAGGACAGCCGCCGCTGCGCCCACTGCTCCACCGGCGGCCAGTGCGACAATATCCAGCCCCAACGCCGCGACATTGAATGCCAGCGACGTAGATAAGCGCGAACGCTGCTCGTAATTCTCCGCCAGCGAAAGGTTGTAAATGTCGAAGCCGATGTTGACCAGCGAAAATGCAAAGCCGACACCGGTGGCTGCCGCCCCGAGTACCCGGCCGGCCAGCGCTGACTGGCTCAGGCGCAGTGCCTGTTCACTGGCGGCCACTTGTCGCACCAGATTGATCACCTGAGCGCTATCGCTGACCACGGCGAAACCCAGTTGCGCATAACTGACGTAGGTCTGCACTTGCAGCGCGATCGACAAGGCGGGCACTTGATCGCCGGCCTGGTATTCGCGATAACGCATTTCAGTGATCAGGGTCTGGAGCGCAAAGGCGAAACTCAGGCGGCTGCCGCCGTCAGATTCGCCAGGAGCAGCGGCTTTTGTGGCTTTGACCATTCGTTCCAGATGCTGCTTGAGCTGCTCGAAGCGCGGATCGGCAGTGCTTGCCATTCGTGTCTGATGCGGTTTCTGCGCGTCGGCCAGGGTCAGCGAAAAAGTGCCGTCCGCCTGGGGCTTGAGGGTATCCAGCAGCGGCAGATATTCCCCCCCGAGCGAGTGGGCACTGCGCAACTGCTGCGTGGCATCGCTGAATGCCTGTGCCCAGTAACGCGCATCCACGTGCGCCAGGCTTGCGCCCATCCGCGCGTTTTCGCTGAGCGACCGCTGGCGCGCCAGCGCTTGCCTGGCCCAGACCGAAGCACGGCGCGAGTCGCTCGAAGGCGAGTGCAGAAAAGTGTCCACGCGCAACCCCGACGAGAGCCTGCGTGCGGCGATCACCTCGGTGTTCAGTTCGATCACGTTGAACTTCGCCCCGGCCATGTCGCCCAGTCCATAAAGCTTCGCCAGCGCACTGTCGCCTGCGCCCAGATAACGCTCCACGGCGAGCTTGGCATGGGCACCTTCAGCGAACGCATAGATGGCAAAGTTCGGGTCATAGAAGCGGTAAACGAACTGGCCGTCCACCTGCACTTTGGCCATCAGCAACGCGTGATCACCGGTGTCGAGCAGCAGAACGGTAGACGCATCCTTCGCCTCCAGCGTTTGCATCAGCGTGTCCAGATTTTGCAGGCCGCGCGCCTCGCCGATGGCGCTGGTCGGCAAGCTGCGCAGTTCATTCAGCGCACTGAGCAAAGCCCTTGAGCCGGTTTGTTCAGGGTGAATATCTGCCGTGGCGGCACGCCCCACCAGTGTGCGCTCGGCTGACTCGCCTGCCACCAACGCCGCGCCCGTCAACAGCGCCAGCGGGTAACAGCGGCGCCCGGGGTCGCTGATCGTCTGCATCAGCAAATCCTGCGGCAATTGCCTGGCGCAAAGGGCTCCTGCGCCGACGAACACTTCGCGCACCTGCGCGCTGCGCTCAAGGATCCGGGTGCGGTACTCGCGCTGCGCGGTGCGATTGATTTGCCCGATACGTATGCCCCACTGCCGCACCGTCAGCGGTTCGAAGAGCGCCTGGACCTTGAGCTCGCGCGCCGTCAGCAAGGGATGCGCCGCGCCGCGCATCAGGGCGGCCTCGAGGGCCGGCCCCTGGCGCTGACGAATGGCTTTTTCGATGGCGTCAAAACGCGCGAACGTGCCGTCGCCGTCGGTTTCAACGGCAAGCTCGCGGGTAGTTTGCCAGGCAGCCGCGAAGCCCGCCTCGTCGAGACTGGCCGCGCCGAAAATCCCCCCGAGCAGGACCCGCACCAACGGACTCAGTTGCTCCAGCGGCAGCGAGTCGTGGGCGATTCGGCTGAACAATTCGTTGAGATTGCTGGACGTTTCGGCGCCATGGGAAACCGGCAACTCGCTTACCGTTTGCGCACGGATCAACTGACGCGTTTCGAAGCCGATGGAAACAGCATCGGTGAAGGTGATGTCACCGCTGATTTTTTCGCGCATGGCGTAGACAAAAGGTTCGCCCAGGTCATCGATCCATTGCTGCAAGACCGCCGTCAGCAACACCGGTTTACCGCCCACCACCGGCCAGCCCTGCTTGAACGTCAGCGTCTGTTGCGGCTTGAGCAGATCCGCCAGCTGGCCGGTATAACGCGACTTGAGTTTGCCGCTGCGCCATTTCTCCTGCTCATTGGCCAGCCATTGCGTCTCATCGTCATTAACCGTCCAGCCGGAAATCATTTCCTCTTCGGTGAACACGTTGTAGCCGTCAACCAACTTCAGATGATTGCGAATGCCATCGATCTGCTCAGGCAGCAGATACTCTTCAATGTATTTGGTCAACCCGGCTGCGGCGGCACCCGGCCCGGTAAGAGTGATCGTGCTGCGAGCGCCGACTCTGATTCCGTCCTGATAATAGGAATGGATAGCTTCGATGAGTCTGCCAGCGGCGAAATGGATCGTTGAAGCCGGAAACTTCTGCTGCGCGAGTGCTTCATTCACCACGTTCTGAATAACCGCGACCAGCCGCCCTGCGTCTGTCGTATCGATGCTATCGGTAATCACGCGACGCTCGACCTCCAGCAGACAGTCATAATTGAGGCGGATCATCTGCATGTACGCCATGGTCATGCCACTTTCCGCGTGGGCCAGAATATGCGCATTCATTTCTCCCGCCACGGGGATACCATGAGCAGTGCCAAGACGCATCGCATCTAGCGGCGCCGAGTGCTCTTGCGGGGCGACAAAGATTTCGCCAGGTCGGTGTTTATTGCGAGCAAACGTCTGCAACGCTGCCAGATCCGCAGCGGCAATGGTGCCGATTCTGTCGAGATAACGCTGACGATCGCGACCCGGCATCAATGTTTCATCGTTATTGAGCAACACCTGCAACACGCCAATACGTTGTTCTGCGTTGTAACTGCTGATATCGACATCGCCCAGCTTTTCAACCAACGGCGGCAAGTAATCCATGTCACTGTAACGACCGCCCTCCTGGTATTGAGCCTGCAAGCGCACAACATCACTGGCCGCTGCAAAGTTGCCGCGCATGGCCACTTCACGCTGATAGATATCTTCCAGAAAATGCCCGGCAAACTCCCGGCGAACATCACGCAACTGCAAGTCGTCGCCCGCCATTTGCTGATGGGTTTGCAGGCAGTGTTGGCGAAAGTTTTCCAGAGTCGCACGGTCTTTACCGTAAGCGCACACCATCAGCTCGATACGGGCCTGATCGGCGTCGCCTCGCCATTGCGGTTGTTGCAGGAACTCGAACATCTCGCGCTTCAATACCCGCGCACGATCTTCGATCATCTTTGCCAATACAGCGGGCTTGCTGATTGTGTCACCGCCCGATTCCATCGCATCGACTCTGGCGCTGTCGGTAATGACCCGGTTCATCTCGTACGCGAGCAAGGCGTCACTGTCGTACCAGAGACTGAACCGGTAATCCTCGGCGGCCAGAACCTGGCGCCAAATGTTCATGTAATCACGCTGGATACTGCCAACTTCACTGCCGCCGACCCAGACAAAATGCATGATTTTCGGCACTGGCGGGGCTGCGTCGCTGAGCATGCTCACAGTCTTCGTCAAGCGCACCGCATAACCGCGCAGTCTGTTTGCCACTGTGTAAACGGCCGTGGAGCCACGCGCCGACTTGCGGTTGGCCAAGCGATCAAAACAGGCGAGAAAGAGGGTTATTGCCTGCAGTTTTTCCGCAAGGCTCGCCGCCTGCCCCCCGCGCTCGTATATCTCAACCAGTTGTAAATAGTCGGCAGAAGCGGAGAACTCCTTGAAGTTTCGTTTCAGCGTTGAGAAGTCTTCAGCGGAAATGAAACCCGACTCGCCAACATACTGTTCCATGACACCCATAAGACTTCACCTGATTCAATTAAAGAATCCGAATGAAGTTATGCTGTCGGCGAGGCGGCTTCAAAAAGCACAAGACTCAAATAATTTCCCGGGAA
>JARDZH010000174.1 GCA_029240955.1 Pseudomonas sp.
TGCTCAATCTTGCCAGCCGTGTCGCCAAGAGTGATTCGACCGTGTTGATTTCCGGCGAGTCGGGCACCGGCAAAGAAGTTCTGGCGCGTTACATTCATCAAAAGTCGCCCCGTGCCGATAAGCCGTTCATCGCGATCAACTGCGCGGCGATTCCGGACAACATGCTTGAAGCGACGCTGTTCGGGCATGAAAAAGGCTCGTTCACGGGTGCTATCGCGGCACAGCCCGGCAAGTTCGAGCAGGCGGACGGCGGCACCATTCTGCTGGACGAGATTTCGGAAATGCCCATGGGGCTGCAGGCCAAACTGCTGCGTGTTCTGCAGGAGCGTGAAGTTGAGCGCGTGGGTGCGCGCAAACCGATCAGTCTGGACATTCGTGTCTTGGCAACCACCAACCGCGACTTGGCTGGTGAAGTAGCGGCGGGGCGGTTTCGGGAAGATCTGTATTACCGCCTGTCGGTGTTTCCGCTGGCGTGGCAAGCGCTGCGTCAAAGGACCGCCGACATTCTGCCGCTGGCAGAGCGTTTGCTGGCCAAGCACGTCAATAAAATGAAGCACGCGCCGGTTCGTCTGTCGGAGCAGGCCCGGCAATGTCTGGTGAGTTATGCCTGGCCGGGCAACGTGCGTGAACTGGACAACGCGGTTCAGCGGGCACTCATTCTGCAGCAGAGCGGCGTGATCGAGGCCGAGGACTTCTGTCTCGCCGGTCCGATCAGCGGGGCTTCGCTTGCACTGAGTACACCGGTCCCGGCTGCGGCCGAGCAGGCTGTTACGGATAAAACCGCCTTGAGCGCACCCGCGGAATCGGCCGGTGCCTTGAGCGACGACCTGCGTCAGCGCGAGTTTCAGATGATCATCGACACCTTGCGCAGCGAGCGCGGGCGTCGCAAGGAAGCCGCCGAGCGGCTGGGCATCAGCCCGCGGACCTTGCGTTACAAGCTGGCTCAGATGCGAGACGCCGGGATGGATGTCGAGGCGTACCTGTTTGCAAGCTGATTGCTCTCATTCGATGGGCGGTCGGGTTTTGTTCGCCCAACTGTATTAAAACTGATGCAGCGCGCCGTATCGTCGGCGCGTTGCTCGTAAAAGGAATATGCCCCAAGCACGGTTTTTCGGCAGGGATGCAAATTGAGGTCATGAGCGGCAATAGCTTGCCGCATAGCTGGCACTCCTCTTGCTATGTCTTCTGTATCCGCTGAACCAGTGTCAAAAATTTGCGGGCCTTACGAGAGAAAATGTCCATGAGCCAAGGTGTTGAATTTAATCGCTTGATGTTGGATATGCGGGCCATGCAGATGGAAGCCATGGCAGCACCCAAGCCCGTGAATGCTGCTGCGCAGGTCAGCGGCGGCAGCTTTGCCGATCTGCTGGGTCAGGCCGTCAACAAGGTGGCCGATACTCAGCAGGCTTCGAGCCAGCTCGCCAGTGCATTCGAGATGGGCAAGAGCGGCGTGGATCTGACAGACGTCATGATTTCGTCGCAGAAAGCCAGCGTCTCGTTTCAAGCCTTGACCCAGGTTCGCAACAAACTGGTCCAGGCTTATCAAGACATCATGCAGATGCCGGTTTAAGGGACGTACTGAAACATGGCCGAAGCTACAGCCGATCCGGTTCCTGCACGCGCGGGCACACCCGAGAAAAAACCACTGTTTGGTTTGGCATTTCTGGAAAACCTTTCCGAGATGACCATGCTGCGTCAGGTCGGCCTTCTGGTCGGTCTGGCCGCCAGTGTGGCCATTGGTTTTGCCGTGGTGCTCTGGTCGCAACAGCCCGATTACCGGCCGCTGTACGGCAGCCTTGCGGGCATGGACAGCAAGCAGATCATGGACACCCTGACTGCCGCGAACATCGCTTATACCGTGGAGCCCAATTCCGGCGCGCTGCTGGTCAAGGCTGATGACGTGCAGCGTGCGCGTATCCAGCTGGCTCAGGCTGGCGTAGTGCAGAACGATGCCAATATCGGTTTCGAGATTCTCGACAAGGACCAGGGTCTGGGCACCAGTCAGTTCATGGAAGCCACGCGCTATCGCCGTGGTCTGGAAGGCGAACTGGCACGCACCATTTCCTCTTTGAACAACGTCAAGGCAGCACGCGTGCACCTGGCGATCCCGAAAAGCTCGGTGTTCGTGCGCGACGATCGCAAGCCAAGCGCTTCGGTACTGGTCGAGCTGTATGCCGGTCGTTCGCTGGAACCGGGTCAGGTTGTGGCAATCACCAATCTGGTCGCCACCAGCGTGCCGGAGCTGAACAAGTCGCAGATCACGGTCGTCGATCAGAAGGGCAACCTGCTCTCGGATCAGGCCGAGAACTCCGAGCTGACCATGGCCGGCAAGCAGTTCGACTACAGCCGTCGCATGGAAGGCATGCTGACTCAGCGCGTGCAGAATATTTTGCAGCCGATTCTGGGCAATGATCGCTACAAGGCCGAAGTGTCGGCCGTGGTGGATTTCAGCGCCGTCGAATCGACCGCTGAAAGCTTCAACCCTGATCAGCCTGCGTTGCGCAGTGAGCAGTCGGTCAACGAACAACGTTCCAGCAGCCTCGGCCCGCAAGGTGTTCCGGGTGCTCTGAGCAACCAGCCGCCCGGTCCTGCGACCGCGCCTCAGACCACTGGCGGTGCTGCCGGTGCTGCTGCGGCCGCCATCGCGCCGGGTCAGCCGCTGCTCGATGCCAACGGTCAGCAGATCATGGACCCCGCCACCGGTCAGCCGGCCCTGGCGCCATACCCGGCCGACAAGCGTGTGCAGTCGACCAAGAACTTCGAGCTGGACCGTTCCATCAGCCACACCAAGCAGCAGCAGGGCCGTCTGACCCGTTTGTCGGTCGCGGTCGTGGTCGATGACATGGTGAAAACCGATGCGGCCACCGGCGACGTGACCCGCGCACCGTGGAGCGCCGCCGATCTGGCTCGGTTCACTCGACTGGTTCAGGACGCGGTCGGCTTCGACGCCAGCCGTGGCGACAGCGTCAGCGTGATCAACGTGCCGTTCTCCAGCGAACGCGGTGAAGTGCTGCCGGAAATCCCGTTCTACTCGCAACCGTGGTTCTGGGACATCGTCAAACAGGCCGTGGGTGTCATCTTCATCCTGGTACTGGTGTTCGGTGTGCTGCGTCCGGTGTTGAACAACATCACCAACGGCAAGAGCAAGGAACTGGCCAGCTTCGGCGACGATGGCATGGGCGGTATGGGTGGCATGGGCGGGATGGACGGCGAGCTGTCCAACGACCGTGTCAGCCTGGGTGGTCCGCAAAGTATTCTGCTGCCTAGCCCGACCGAGGGTTATGACGCACAGTTGAACGCAATCAAGAGTTTGGTGGCCGAAGACCCGGGTCGTGTGGCCCAGGTTGTAAAAGAGTGGATTAACACTGATGAATGATCGAGCCGTCGTAGCCAAACTGACCAAGGTCGAAAAGGCAGCCGTGCTGTTGCTGTCGCTGGGTGAAACCGATGCGGCTCAGGTGCTGCGGCACATGGGCCCCAAGGAAGTCCAGAAAGTGGGTGTGGCCATGGCTCAGATGCGCAACGTGCATCGTGAGCAGGTCGAAGAAGTGATGAGCGAGTTCGTCGACATCGTCGGCGACCAGACCAGCCTTGGCGTCGGTTCGGATGGCTACATTCGCAAGATGCTGACTCAGGCGCTGGGCGAGGACAAAGCCAACGGGCTGATCGACCGGATCCTGCTGGGTGGCAACACCAGCGGTCTGGACAGCCTCAAGTGGATGGAGCCGCGTGCCGTGGCGGACGTGATCCGTTTCGAGCACCCGCAGATTCAGGCCATCGTGGTGGCGTATCTGGACGCAGACCAAGCGGGCGAGGTGTTGGGCCATTTCGACCATAAAGTGCGTCTGGACATCATCCTGCGCGTGTCGTCGCTCAACACCGTTCAGCCGGCCGCGCTCAAGGAACTGAACCAGATTCTCGAGAAGCAGTTCTCCGGTAACGCCAACACCTCGCGTACCACTCTGGGTGGTATCAAGCGTGCGGCGGATATCATGAACTTCCTCGACAGCTCGATCGAAGGCGCGCTCATGGACTCGATCCGCGAAGTCGACGAAGATCTGTCGACGCAGATCGAAGACCTCATGTTCGTCTTCAACAACCTGTCCGATGTGGACGACCGCGGTATCCAGGCGCTGTTGCGCGAAGTGTCTTCGGACGTGCTGGTACTGGCGCTCAAGGGTTCGGACGAGGCGATCAAGGAAAAGATTTTCAAGAACATGTCCAAGCGTGCCGCCGAGCTGTTGCGCGACGACCTGGAAGCCAAAGGCCCGGTGCGCGTCAGCGACGTGGAAACCGCACAGAAAGAGATCCTCACCATTGCGCGTCGTATGGCCGAGGCCGGCGAGATCGTACTCGGTGGCAAGGGTGGCGAGGAAATGATCTAAGGATTGGCCTGACCGATGTCCAGCTCCAGTAAAGAACCGCCAAGCGACCTGATTCGTCACGAGGACATCCGCGGCTTCGATGCCTGGGCGCTGCCCAGCTTCGATCCGCAGCCGGAGCCCCAACCGGAGCCCGAGCCTCTGCCCGAGGAGCCGGCCGAAATAGAAGAAGTTCCACTGGACGAGGTGCAGCCTCTGACACTGGAAGAGCTTGAGAGCATTCGTCAGGAGGCCTGGAACGAAGGCTTTGCCACGGGCGAGAAAGAGGGCTTTCACAGCACTCAGCTCAAGGTCCGTCAGGAAGCGGAAGTTGCGCTGGCGGCCAAGGTCGCCAGCCTCGAACAACTGATGCAGCACCTGTTCGAACCCATCGCGAAACAGGACACCCAGATCGAGAAAATGGTGGTTCATCTGGTCGAGCACATTGCTCGCCAGGTGATCCAGCGTGAGCTGCAGACCGATTCCGCGCAGATCGCCAACGTGCTTCGCGATGCGCTCAAGCTGCTGCCGATGGGCGCCAACAACCTGCGTATCTTCATCAATCCTCAGGACTTTGCGCTGGTCAAATCCATGCGCGAGCGTTACGAGGAAGCGTGGAAGATCGTTGAGGACGATTCGCTGTTGCCGGGCGGTTGCCGGATCGAGACCGAACACAGCCGTATCGACGCCAGCGTCGAGACCCGGCTGTCGCTGGCGATCGCCAAGATGTACGACCAGCTCCACGACCAGATCGTGCATCCGGCTGCGCCGGACCTGAGTGTCGAGATCGATGTGGCGCCGGATCAACCCACTGTCACTGCGCAAGCGGCGAAAGCCGATCTGGATGAACCCGATGCGCCTTGATCGCACCAGCCTCGGCAAACGCCTGAGCTCCTACGCCGAATCCATCCGTCTGCCCGTGCAGCCGGTCGTGGAAGGGCGCCTGTTGCGCATGGTCGGCCTGACGCTCGAAGCGGAAGGCCTGCGTGCAGCGATGGGCAGCCGCTGTGTCGTGATCAACGACGACAGCCACCATCCGGTGGAAGTCGAAGCGGAAGTGATGGGCTTTGCCGGTGGCAGAGTGTTTCTCATGCCAGTGGGCAGCGTGGCCGGCATCGCGCCCGGCGCGCGGGTCGTGCCGCTGGCCGATACCGGGCGCTTGCCGATGGGCATGAGCATGCTCGGTCGAGTGCTCGATGGCGCAGGCCGGCCGCTGGACGGCAGACCGCCGATCAAGGCCGAAGACTGGTTGCCTATTGACTTGATGTGAATATAGTCGTTTATGATTGAGTGTATAAGTTT
>JARDZH010000175.1 GCA_029240955.1 Pseudomonas sp.
CCCGAATTAATGCCACAGGTTCCCGCCGCGCATGGACAAGACCTACCAGCCGCACGCCATCGAAACTTCCTGGTACCAGACCTGGGAGTCCGAGAATTACTTCGCTCCGCAAGGCGCGGGTGACTCCTACACCATCATGATTCCGCCGCCGAACGTCACCGGCAGCCTGCACATGGGTCACGGTTTCAATAACGCGATCATGGACGCCCTGATCCGTTTCCGCCGCATGCAGGGTCGCAATACCCTGTGGCAGCCGGGCACCGACCACGCGGGTATCGCGACGCAGATGCTGGTGGAACGCCGCATCGAAGCGCAAGGCCAGAACCGTCACGACCTGGGTCGCGAGAAGTTTCTGGAGAAGGTGTGGGAATGGAAGGCTGAATCGGGCGGCAACATCAGCCGTCAGATCCGCCGTCTCGGCTCGTCCGTGGACTGGTCGCGCGAGCGTTTCACCATGGACGACGGCATGTCCAGAGCGGTGCAGGAAGCGTTCGTGCGTCTGCATGAAGACGGCCTGATCTACCGCGGCAAGCGTCTGGTGAACTGGGATACCAAGCTGCACACGGCAATCTCCGACCTTGAAGTCGAAAACCACGACGAAAAAGGCAACCTGTGGAACCTGCGTTATCCACTGGCCGATGGCGCGAAAACCGCTGATGGCCTGGACTATCTGATCGTTGCCACCACCCGTCCGGAAACCATGCTCGGCGATGCCGCCGTCGCCGTGAACCCCGAAGACGAGCGCTACAAGGCGCTGATCGGCAAGTTCGTCGAGCTGCCGCTGGTAGGCCGCCGCATCCCGATCATCGCGGACGATTACTGCGATCCTGAATTCGGCACCGGTTGCGTGAAGATCACCCCGGCTCACGACTTCAACGACTATGAGGTCGGCAAGCGTCACAACCTGCCGCTGCTCAATATCTTCGACAAGAACGCCACCGTGCTGCCCGCCGCTCAGGTGTTCAACCTCGACGGCACGCTCAACGAAAGCATCGATGGCAGCCTGCCGGCCGAGTACGCCGGCCTGGACCGTTTCGAAGCGCGCAAGCGCATTGTCGCTGCCTTTGACGCCGCCGGCCTGCTGGTCAGCGTTGACGATCACGCGCTGAAAGTACCGAAAGGCGACCGTTCCGGCACCATCATCGAGCCGTGGCTGACCGATCAGTGGTACGTCTCTACCAAACCATTGGCCGAACCCGCCATCGCTGCGGTCGAAGACGGCCGTATCGCGTTCGTGCCCAAGCAGTACGAAAACATGTATTTCTCGTGGATGCGCGACATCCAGGATTGGTGCATCAGCCGTCAGCTGTGGTGGGGTCACCGCATTCCGGCCTGGTATGACGAGTCCGGCAAAGTCTACGTCGGCCGCGACGAAGCCGAAGTGCGCGCCAAGCACAGCCTGGGCGACGACGTTGTGCTACAGCAGGACAACGACGTACTCGATACCTGGTTCAGCTCGGGCCTGTGGACCTTCTCCACACTCGGCTGGCCGGAGAAGACCGAAGCGCTCAAGACCTTCCACTCGACCGACGTGCTGGTGACCGGCTTCGACATCATTTTCTTCTGGGTCGCCCGGATGATCATGCTCACCATGCACCTGGTGAAGAACGAGGACGGCACGCCGCAGGTTCCGTTCAAGACCGTTTACGTGCATGGCCTGGTACGCGACGGCCAGGGTCAGAAGATGTCCAAGTCCAAGGGCAACGTCCTTGACCCGCTGGACATTGTCGACGGCATTGACCTCGAAACCCTGGTGAACAAGCGCACCAGCGGTCTGATGCAGCCGCAACTGGCGAAGAAGATCGAGAAGCAGACCCGTCAGGAGTTCGCGGAAGGCATCGCCAGCTACGGCACCGATGCGCTGCGCTTCACCTTCTGCTCGCTGGCGTCCACCGGTCGCGACATCAAATTCGACATGGGCCGCGTCGAGGGCTACCGCAACTTCTGCAACAAGATCTGGAACGCTGCGCGCTACGTGCTGGACAAGGGCGAAGACTGCGGCCAGAACGGCGAAGCCTACGAGCTTTCGCTGGCTGATCGCTGGATCATCTCGCAGCTGCAACGCACCGAAGCCGAAGTGACCCGTCAGCTGGAGCAGTTCCGTTTCGACCTCGCGGCTCAAGCGCTGTACGAGTTCATCTGGAACCAGTACTGCGACTGGTATCTGGAGCTTTCCAAGCCCGTGCTGTGGGACGAGAACGCGCCGGTCGAACGCCAGCGCGGCACCCGTCGCACCCTGGTTCGCGTGCTCGAAGTCGCCTTGCGTCTGGCGCACCCGTTCATGCCCTTCATCACCGAAGAAATCTGGCAGCGCCTGGCGCCGCTGGCCGGCATCAGCGGCAAGACCATCATGCTGCAACCGTGGCCTGTGGCGAACGAAAGCCGCATCGATCAGGCGGCCGAAGATGACATCGAATGGCTCAAAGGCCTGATGCTCGCCGTACGCAACATCCGCGGTGAGATGAACATCGGTCCTGGCAAGCCGCTGCAGTTGTTCCTCAAGAACGTGACCGCTGACGACCAGCGCCGCCTGAGCGAGAACGACTATTTGCTCAAGAAACTGGCCAAGCTGGAGTCCATGACCGTACTGGCCGAAGGCGCCGAAGCACCGCTGTCCGCGACCGCGCTGGTGGGCGAGATGGAAGTGCTGGTGCCGATGGCCGGCCTGATCGACAAGGACGCCGAACTGGCGCGTCTGGACAAGGAAATCCAGCGTCTGCAAGGTGAAGTGCAACGCGTGGGCGGCAAGCTGTCCAACGCTGCGTTCGTCGACAAGGCGCCAGCCGAAGTCATCGCCAAGGAACGCGCAAAAATGACCGAGGCCGAACAGGCACTGGGCAAGCTGGCGGAGCAGCACGCTCGGATTGCCAGTTTGTAAAGGCTTGAGACACGCCGGCCCACCTCGGGCCGGTGCACCTCTGTGGGAGCGCGCTTGCCCGCGACCGCGTACATTCAGACACCTTTGTGTCGCCTGGTATTACGCTGTCGCGGGCAAGCGCGCTCCTACATTGACCGTTGATTCTTATGACCAAACCACCCCGCAAGAAACCCCAACGTCCTGCCAAACCGGCCGAGCCGCGCGAGAAGGCCACGCTGCACCCGCGTAATCGGCATCAGGGACGTTACGACTTTCCCAAGTTGATCAAATCCAGCCCGGAGCTGGCTGAGTTCGTGATCCTCAATCCTTACGGGAAAGAGAGCATCGACTTCGCCAACCCGCTTGCAGTACGCGTGTTCAACCGGGCCTTGCTCAAAGCCTTCTATGGCATCGCTCACTGGGACATCCCAGCGGACTACCTGTGCCCGCCGATTCCGGGGCGCGCAGACTATCTGCACTTTCTTGCCGACCTGCTGGCCAGTGAAAACGAAGATGTGATCCCACGCGGCGCGGCCGTCAAGGTGCTGGACGTCGGCACAGGCGCCAACTGCATTTATCCGCTGCTCGGGCACAGCGACTACGGCTGGCACTTCGTGGGTTCGGAGATCGACAAGGTCGCTATCGCTTCCGCCACGACCATCGTCAAGGCCAACGGCCTGCAGAAGGCGATCAGCGTGCGTCAGCAGGCCGATCGCAAACACATCCTGCTGGGCCTACTCGACAGCGAGGAACGCTTCGACCTGAGCCTGTGCAACCCGCCCTTTCATTCATCTCTAGAAGAAGCGCAGCGCGGCAGCCAGCGCAAATGGCGCGCGCTGGGCAAAGCGGACCCCAAGCGCAAGCTGCCGGTGCTGAACTTCGGCGGTCAGTCTCAGGAGCTCTGGTGCGAGGGCGGCGAGATCCGTTTCGTGACCCAACTGATTCAGGAAAGCGCCCTGATACCCGGACAGGTGCTGTGGTTCAGCACGCTGGTGTCCAAAGCGTCGAACCTGCCGCCGATTCAGAGCGCCTTGAAAAAAGCGGGTGCGCTGGAGGTGCGGGTCGTTGAAATGGGGCAAGGCCAGAAACAAAGCCGCTTCGTGGCCTGGACGTTTCAGGACAAGGCGCAGCAGCAGGTCTGGCGAGGGCGTTGGAAGTGATCATCGCTCTGGGCTCTTGTGGGAGGGAGCGCCAGCTCGCGACGGCGTACTGACTGCAGGGCCCCGTCGCGAGCTTCGCTCCCTCCCACAGTCAGGTGCCAGCCATTGTCAGGACATCACCCACAAAAAAGCCGTGCCCGGTTGTCCGGCGCACGGCTTTTTAACAGCAAGCGGTTGCTTACTTGTTGATCGAGTCGCTCAGCACTTTAGCTGGTACGAACTTGATAACTTTCTTGGCAGCGATTTCGATGGCAGCGCCAGTCGAAGGGTTGCGGCCAGTACGGGCTGGACGCTCAGCCACTTTCAGCTTACCGATGCCCGGCAGAGTGATTTCAACGCCGTTTTCCAACTGGTCGGCAACGATCTGGCCCAACTGCTCAAGTGCGTTACGCGCGGTGGTTTTCGGCGCGTCGATAGCTTCGGCGATATCGGCGATCAATTGGTCTTTAGTAAGAGCCATGGTGGTGTTCCTTCCCTATCAAATTCATTTGGATTGCAGAGCACAACATCGGCCATTGGCCAGGCAACGAACCTGGCCACCCGCTAGCAGCCACGATTAATCGCGAAATGTAGATACTGAAACCGGGTATTGGTTCGGCCTACGCGTGCACAAACTGCATGCTTGACGCGCTAGTGTGCGCAAGACCGCGCAAAACTAGCACAGAGCCAATTAAATATCCGCACCTACCTATCCTTTTGGTCAGCTTTGGCGCGTTTTAAGGGGAAAATGTCCGATCCACGTGGCTTGCAGGCCGAAAACCGGGCCTCGCAGGACCGTCTGGCGCGGTCCTGAGGTACACTTGCGGCCCTGCACGAGCCATGCGCTCTTTACCTTCATCAGCCGAGAAGCCCATGCCGATCCGTCATTGCATCGTCCACCTGATCGACAAGAAACCCGACGGTACGCCCGCTGTTCTCCACGCTCGCGACTCTGAACTCGCTGAGTCCCAAGCCATCGAGAACATGCTGGCCGACCTCAACGAAAGTTATAACGCCAAGCAAGGCAAGGCATGGGGTCTGTTCCACGCCGAGTCCGGCGCGCATCCTTTCAGCGGCTGGCTCAAAGAGTACCTGGACGGCGGCAAAGACTTCACCGCGTTCTCGCGCGTGGCGGTGGAACATCTGCAGAAGCTGATGGAAGAGTCCAACTTGTCGGTCGGCGGCCATGTGCTGTTTGCACATTATCAGCAAGGCATGACCGATTACCTGGCCATCGCCCTGCTTCACCACAGCGAAGGCGTCGCGGTGGACGATGAACTGGACGTCAAACCGTCCCGCCATCTGGACCTGGGCCAGTTGCATCTCGCGGCGCGGATCAACATCTCCGAGTGGCAGAACAACAAACAGTCCAAGCAGTACATCTCGTTCATCAAGGGCAAGAACGGCAAGAAAGTCTCGGAGTACTTCCGCGACTTCATCGGCTGTCAGGAAGGCGTCGATGGCCCTGGCGAAACGCGCACTCTGCTCAAGGCGTTCAGCGACTTCGTGGAGAGCGAAGACCTGCCCGAAGAATCGGCCCGCGAGAAGACCAAGACACTGGTGGATTACGCCAGCAGCCAGACCAAGATGGGCGAACCCATGGGGCTGGAAGAACTCTCCGAGCTGATCGACGAAGACCG
>JARDZH010000176.1 GCA_029240955.1 Pseudomonas sp.
GATGCCGGCGGCATCGGCGCGTTGCTGCAGACCTTTGAGCAGGCGGGTGGTGAAGTCGGTCAGTTCATCATGGAAACCGGGACGGCTGATCAGGCGCAGGGTGGTCAGGCCTGCGGCCATTGCCAGCGGGTTGCCTGACAAGGTGCCCGCCTGATAAACCGGGCCGAGCGGGGCGATGTGCGACATGATTTCGCGCTTGCCGCCGAAGCAGCCGACCGGCATGCCGCCGCCGATGATCTTGCCGAAGGTGCTCAGATCAGGCGTAACGCCGTAATAAGCCTGCGCGCCGCCGAGCGCCACGCGGAAGCCGGTCATGACTTCGTCGAAAATCAGCACCACGCCATGCTCGTCGCACAGTGCACGCAGACCTTGCAGGTAGCCGGGCGCCGGCGGCACGCAGTTCATGTTGCCAGCTACAGGCTCAACGATGATGCAAGCCACTTCCTGGCCGACATCGGCAAGCAGAGCGCGCACGGCATCCAGGTCGTTGAACGGAACGGTCAGCGTGTGTTTGGCAAATGCCGCCGGTACGCCCGGCGAGCTTGGTACGCCAAGCGTCAGCGCGCCGGAACCGGCTTTGACCAGCAAGCTGTCGGAGTGACCGTGGTAGCAGCCTTCAAACTTGATGATGCTGTCGCGGCCCGTGTAGCCACGGGCCAGACGGATGGCGCTCATGGTCGCCTCGGTGCCGGAGCTGACCATGCGGACCATTTCCATCGACGGCACCAGCGAGCAGACCAGATCGGCCATTTCGGTTTCCATGGCGGTCGGCGCGCCATAGGAAAGACCATGCTCCAGTTGGCTGCGCACGGCATCGAGCACTTCCGGATGGCTGTGGCCGAGGATCATCGGGCCCCAGGAACCTACATAGTCAACGTAGCGCTTGTCGTCTTCGTCGGTCACGTAAGCGCCGGCCGCGTGCTTGAAGAACAAAGGGGTGCCGCCGACGCTCTTGAAGGCGCGAACGGGCGAGTTGACGCCACCGGGAATGTGTTTCTGGGCGTTGGCGAACAGTGTTTCGGAACGGGACATGATCGGGTCTCTGCTGTGCAACGGAAAGTCGTGTCTGTGCCGGAGGTTGCAACAAGAGGTACGGCACAGACGAGTCGCAGGCGCGGGAGCGCACCCAACGGCGTAATGCGAGTGGTCAGCACTATAACAAATGCTGCCCGGCACCCGGATGCACATGTCCGAATTCAGCCAGACTTTCGCATTCGGCTGGAATACAGTCTGCCCATGAACAGTCTCGATCCCCTCATCTGCTACGCCGCGTTTGTCGCGAGAGATCGCCGCTTTGACGGCTGGTTCTTCATGGGCGTCTCGTCAACCGGCATCTATTGCCGTCCGATGTGCCCGGTCCGCGCGCCGCTAGCCCGCCACTGCAGTTTCTACACGTCGGCAGCCGCCGCCGAACGCGCCGGGTTCAGGCCTTGCCTGCGCTGCCGTCCGGAGCTGGCACCGGGCAACGGGCTGCTGGATATTTCCAGTCGCCTGGCCCAGGCGGCTGCACGGCTGATCGAAGAGGGCTATCTGAACGGCCGAAGCCTGGACGACCTTGCCGAGCGTGTCGGGGTGACTTCCCGGCACCTGCGGCGGATTTTCGAGGCCGAGTTCGGCGTCACCCTGATCGAGTTCGCGCAGACTCAGCGGTTACTGATCGCCAAACGCCTGCTGACCGATACCGGCCTGTCGATGGCGGACGTTGCGCTGGCCTCCGGGTTTGGCAGCGTTAGGCGTTTCAACGACGTGTTCCAGAGCCGTTATGGGCTGATTCCCTCGCGCCTGCGCAAGGCGACGCATCTCCCTGGCGCGGCGACGATGCGCTTCGAGTTGTCGTATCGTCCGCCGTTTTCTTGGGAGGGCGTGCTGGAATTTCTGGCTCATCGTTGCGTCCGGGGCGTCGAGCAGGTCAGCGACGATACTTACTCACGCGCCATCGAGCTGGAACATGGCGGCCGCAGGCTCGCGGGCTGGATCAGCGTGAGTCACGCGCCGCAACGGCATGCGCTGGTGGTCACCGTTTCGTCTTCCCTGCAGCCGGCGATCGCGCCAGTGCTGGCGCGGTTGCGGCGCTTGTTCGACACCGGCTGCAGGCCCGACCTGGTGGATGCACACTTGGGCGCGCTGATCGGTGACATGCCGGGCATGCGCGTGCCGGGCGCTTTCGACGGTTTCGAGATCGCTGTGCGCGCGGTGGCAGGGCAGCAGATATCGGTGATCAACGCGCGCGCCATTCTGGCCCGGATCGCGGAGCGTTTCGGCAGCGCGGTTCCCGATGCGCCAGCAGGCCTGCACCACGCGTTTCCCGATGCACAAGCCATCGCACAACTCGCCCCGGAGCAATTGATCAGCGCCGGCCTGATCCGCATCCGGGCCGAGGCCATTCTGGCGATCGCGCAGGAAGTCGCGGCGGGGCGCATCGTGCTCGAACCTTTGGTGCCGCTGGATGAAACGCTCGCCGCGTTGCGGCATATTCGCGGCGTCGGCGAGTGGACCGTGCAGTACATCGCGATGCGTGCACTCGGCTGGCCCAACGCGTTTCCAGAAGGTGACGCGGTTCTGAAGAAACATCTGGGCTGCGCTACCGCCGCACAGCTCAACGCAGTTGCCAGCCAGTGGGCGCCCTGGCGCGCTTACGCGACGGTGCACGTCTGGCGTCAACGAGAAGAGGAGGCACGAAAATGATTCACAGCTACCTGATCGCAAGTCCCTTGGGCGATATCGCGTTGCGCGCCGAAGACGATGCGCTGACCGGTGTCTTCTTCGTCGGCCAGAAATACTACCCGGCGCTGACCATGACGCCGGACGACCATTCGGTCCCGCGGGTGATTCGTCAGGCCGAAGAGCAACTGGCGGAGTTCTTCAGCGGCGAACGGCAAACCTTCAGCGTGCCGCTGCGCCCGCGTGGCACGCCGTTTCAGGAACAGGTCTGGCGCGAGCTGGCGCGCATTCCGTATGGCGAGGTGGTGTCGTATGGCGCAATGGCCCGCAACATGGGCCTGAGCCCCGGCCACTCTCGCGCGGTTGGCATGGCGAACGGTCGCAATCCGCTGTGCATCATCCTGCCGTGCCACCGAGTGATCGGCGCCGGCGGCGACCTGACCGGTTATGCCGGCGGTATGGAGCGCAAGCGGGCGCTGCTCAAACTGGAGAATGCCATGGGCCTGTCATTCAGCCTGGTTCCGTAAGAGCGACCGGAACGGCGATCCGCCTTGCCCGCGACGAGGCTGGTACGACCGCAATATCTATGGAGCCTGATGGGACGCTGTCGCGGGCAAGCGCGCTCCTACGGGTGCGGTTTCAGCAGGGCGTTGAACGCCTTGGCGCGGCGGGTAACGTCGGCGGGTGTTTCGGCGCCGAACAGACCATGGACAACCGCCAGCAAATCGGCACCGTGGGCCACCAGTTGCGGGGCGTTTTCGACAGTGATGCCGCCGATCACGGCGATGGGCAGGTTCACACGGGCGCGCACTTGCGCGATCAGATCAAGCGGCACCGCCGGTGCATCAGGCTTGGTCTGCGACGTGAAGAACCGGCCGAACGCGACATAACTGGCGCCGTCAGCCTTCGCCCGTTCGGCCAGGTCCAGCCGGCCGTGGCAGGTTGCGCCAACAATGGCTGAATGCCCCAGCAACGCGCGCGCATCCGGCAGCGAGCCATCGGTCTGCCCCAGGTGCACGCCAACGCCCAGGCGCGCCGCCAGCTCAGCATCGTCATTGATGATCAGTCGAGTCTTGTAGCGTTCGCACAGCTTGAGCAGCTCGCTGGCCTCACGCAGGCGGCGGGACTCGTCGGTGCTCTTGTCGCGGTATTGCAGCAGCGTCACGCCGCCATCCAGCGCGGCTTCGACATAGGACAGAAACCGGCCGGCCAGCAGCTGGCCGTCGGTGATGGCATATAAGCCACGTAGTTTCATGATGCGAGCCTCAGGGCGTGGCGTTACGAGCAGAAATCCAGCGGCAGGCGGCGGGGGACGTATTGCCCTTTGCCCAGCTGTTCTGCATCGCGCAACGTCCGCCAAGTGTAGTCCAGCGCCGATTTGACCGCGCTCACCAGCTCTTCGCCCTGAGCGAGACGCCCCGCGAGTGCACTGGCAAGCGTGCAGCCCGAGCCGTGATAGCTGCCGGGCAGGCGCTGACAGGTGAAGGTGTGGGTCTGGCCGCCACGAATGTACAGCCGGTTGTGGATATCCTGCTCCTCGCCATGCCCGCCGGTGATCAGCAGGTGTTCGCAGAAGGGCAGCAGGCGCTCCGCGCATTCATCGGCAGTGCCTTCAGGCAACTCAGCCAGAATCCGGGCCTCGGGCAGGTTGGGCGTCGCAACCGTGCACAACGGCAGCAGCCGTTCGCGCATGGCGTAGCCGACTTCGTCCTTGCCCAGGCGTCCGCCGCCGCCGGCGCGCAGCACCGGGTCGCACACCATTGGCAGGTGCGGGTTGGCAAGCAGCAATTCGACGACCGTCTCGACCATTTCCAGCGAGCCGAGCATGCCGAGCTTGACCGCGGCAACGCTTGAGTCTTCAAGCACGGCGTTGGCCTGGGCAAGTACCCATTCGCGGTCCAGAACCCGGAAGTCCCGAACATTGACAGTGTCCTGCACCGTCAACGCAGTAATGGCGGGCGCGGCATGGCAGCCTTGGGCAAGCAGCGCTTCGATATCTGCCTGCAAGCCGGCGCCACCACTCGGATCGTGGCCGGAGAGACAGAGGACAACGGGGCGGGAGCTGTAGATATTCATGGTGCGCGAGCTTACCACCAAAACTTTCGCGGGCCGCCTGCCTCGCGGGATTTTTCTTACGCCAGTGATTGCCCGGAAATTCCGGGGCTCGATTTACCGTCCGATATAGCCCAGGATTATTGAGTTAGAGCTATCGCGTTGATTTTGAACGAAATGGCTGGCAGGTTTTCCGGGCTATGCTTTATTGTTCTGGCGTCTCACGCCATGAGCCCTCGTCTGGACATCGTCGGCGAGAGACCGGAAGCCGTTGCGGACCACACTGAAGCACCTGTTTTTAACCATTCGGCCGTTTCAAGGAATGAAATCTGCAAAGCGTTGCCTCCCATGGAAGGAGTGACCGCGACGATCATCTTTGGGGCTTCAATGCGTTATCTGCTGATCATCCTGGCCGCCTGTCTGCCTTTATGGGCTCAGGCCATTGAGTTCGACGAGCACGTCCGCTCCCTGGCGTTGGGTCGTGCCCTGCAGGTATTCGAGGATGTCGACGGCACCGCGACCATCGAAAGCGTCAGCGCCCCGGCCAACACCTCCGCCTTTCGCCCGCTTGAGGGCAAAACCTTCAACGCCGGTTATTCCCGTTCAGCGTTCTGGCTCAAGGGCGATCTGCTCTATCGCCCCGCGACCACGACCGGCCCGATGGACTGGATTCTGGAGCTGGCCTATCCGCCTCTTGATCGCATAGACCTCTATTTACCCGACAGCTCGGGTCGACTGCGGCTTGCCAGCCAGACCGGCGACCAACTGCCGTTTGCCAGCAGGCCAATCAAACAGTCCAATTACCTGTTCGACCTAGATCTGCAACCCGATAAACCCATGACCTTCTATCTCCGGGTTGCCAGCGACGGGCCGGTACAGGCACCGCTCAATCTGTGGTCGAGCCACGCCTTCATCGAGCGTCA
>JARDZH010000177.1 GCA_029240955.1 Pseudomonas sp.
CTGTTGCTGGCTGGCAAGGATGCCTGCCGCGAGCCAAGCGTCCCACGGCTGGACAAAGGATTGCGGCAGGCCCCGACTGACGAAATCACCACGGCAGGCCAGTTTTCCGTAAAAACCGGGCGTACTCATAACCGCTCCGGCAAACTGAAACCGCTCAGAACACGACTTTTGAACGGATTGAAGGCGCTGTTGGCGCGCAGCTCGTAAGCGATACTCGCGCCATCGACTCGCAGCCGCAGATTGAAGCGATCCGGCGAACCGCCCGCGCTCAAGTCCGACTGATCGAGCAAGCGGAACCACGCCCACGGTCCGTCCAGCGTCATGCCCGAACGACCGCTGGCCGAGGGCGGCGAGATAGACAATCGCACTGCGCCTACACTGCTGGGGTTTGGCCACTGCATGGCGACCGGCCGGCTAGGACCGTGGTCATAGCTGATCTGCTGGCCGTCGAGGTCAAGCAAGAACTGGGTGACGGATGCGTCCATTGCCATGGGCTTTAGTTCGAAGCGGACCACAGGTTGCGTACCGCCGGAACGAAAAAACGCATCGCGGATCGCGCTCGCACGCTGAAAAGTCTGCAATACACCCGCGTTGATTCCCAACTTCTGCGCAGCACCCGGTTGCCAGCGCCAAGTGCTCGACGACGTGTCGACATACGGTTGCAGGTACTTGCGGAAGTAGTTGTCCATGACGCCGCCACCCCCGAAGAACTGGCCGAAATCATCCAGCGTTGCATCGCGTGGGCTGCCGGGAGACATAGGGTAACGACCGCTCAACGACTGGCGGTAAACGTTCACCACTTCGCTGGTCCAAGCGGCGTTAAGCTGGTTGCGGACTCCGCCCATCATGGTGCTGGTGGTGGAGTTGACCACAGACTTGACCAGTCCCTGCACCAGCGGCGGTTGGCGCTCGGCGGTAAGGCTGACTCTGGCCGCGGCGGCCGATGCCTGGTTCTTGGCCTCGCCCAGCAAGGCGTCGCCGCTGGCACCGACCATGGCGCTGACCTGCACATAAAGCGCATTCATGTCCGACAACAGCGCGTCGATGGCCGCAGGCTCCCCCTCTCCTTTACTCACCAGATCCCTGATCGGCGCGAAATGGCTACTGACTGGGTCGTCCGAGGCAGCTGTAACGGTTTGCGTTGCCTGCTGTTGGCCCAGCAACGAACCCAGACGCTGCTTGAGCTGATCCACGTTGTCGTCAGCTTTCTGGCTTTGCGCAGCCAGTAGCCTTTCTTCTTGCTGCAGATCGGTTTCCTGTGCCACAGCCGCCAACAGCTTTTTCAGCGGCGAAGCTGGTCCGGAAATCACCCGCAACACGTCGGCCGCTTGGGCGACGCTGGTAATAGGCACGAAATCAATGTCAGCAAGCAGCGCGTCCCACTGACGCACGTAGTCCTGGAAATACAGACGGCGCACCTCGCCAGCTAGGCTTCCAACATCGACTTGCTCGGCTTGATCGCGACCCAGTACCCACTGTTCTTCGGCAACGGTACCGGCTTGATTCAGGCTGTTACGCAGAAATCCTTCACGGTAGCCTTTGGCAGTGAACAGCCCGCTCAGCGGTTCGGCCAGCGGCTTGCCACTCTTGCGGCTGAACACCAGCGCCGCATCACGGCCGGCTGCTTCGCTCAAACGGAAATCGGGAATACTTTCGGACAGTTTCTGGCGCTTGACCCGGTCATAGACGCGCTGAGCGAGTGGCAACTGCTGCAACTGACGACGCAGGTCTTCGATCAACCGTGTATCCAGCCGGGCGTTAGGTGGATGACGCTCGAACAATGCGTGCAGGTGCTCGCCCAGGGCCAGCCGCTGTTCGGGCGCCAGATCTCGGGGTAGATTGCGGTCCCAATCCAGCGCGATCCACGCTTTGATGAAAGCCGGATCATAGTGCTCCGTGTCCGCCAGCATCAGATACGCCTTCAGGCCTTCATAGAGGTAGTCCGACGAGCCGCCGTTGTGCAGTTGCTCTTCGATGCGCGTTACCAGCCGTGGTGCGAACACCGCGATCAGCAGCTTGCGATAGACGCTCGTCGATTCGGCTTCCAGCATGTCGCCCTGGTACAGCCCCAAGCCTTGCGCCCAGGAGGGGGAGTCGCCCGCCAGGTCGCGTACGGCGTTGAGCAGTGGCAGCACAGCGAGTACGTCGCGCTGCGCAGGGCTCAGCGACTGCACGGCCTGGCCCAGCGGCGCGACCTTGCGGTCCACCTGAGCGATGTAGTCTTTGTTGGCGTTGTAGCTGACCAGCCAGGCCGCGCCCACCAACAGGACCGCTGCAACGGTTGCAGCGAGTACACCGCGAGCGACCCATTTGCGACGCCGCTCGACTTTGGGATCGACACCCATCAAGCCCTGCTCGGCGAAGGCAACAGCGGTAAACAGCTTCTCGATGAAGTAACTGCGCCCGGTCCCGTTCTGGCGTGCCAGGTGCTGGCGGTCCAGATTCATGCTCTGCGCCATCACCCCGATCAGTCGATCGATAGGACTGCCTTCCTGGGTGCCGCTGGTGAAATACACACCGCGCAACAATGCCCGTTCTTCGAAAGCATTGGGTTTGAACACGCCTTCCAAAAACGATTCGAGCGAGTGGCGCAGGGCCGCAAACTGCTGCGCAAAGCCGTAAATCAAATCACGGCGTGCTGGATCGCGCTCCTGTTGCAAACGCTCCACCAACCGGTCATTGAGTCGATGTTCCAGCGCAGCAAACTCGCGCGGGAAATCCTGCAGCGGGCCGCTGGCGCTCTTGCCATCGTCCAGCGCGAACGTCATGCCCCAGACCTGCGCCCGCTCTTCTTTGGTCAAGGCGTCGAAGAACTCCATGAATCCGGGAACCAGATCGAGCTTGGTCAGCATCAGATAGATGGGAAAGCGAACGCCTAGTCGTGCATGCAGCTCCTGAATACGCAGGCGGATCGCGGTGGCATGGGCAGCGCGCTCCGCGTCGGTGCCCAGCAGCAGATCCGAAAGGCTGATGGCGATGAACGCACCGTCGATCGGGCGACGTGAGCGCTGGGTTTTCAGCAGGTCAAGGAAACCGAGCCACGCCGCTTTATCCACTTGGGCGTGACTGTCCTGAGTGGTATAGCGGCCGGCAGTGTCCAGCAGCACGGCCTGATCAGTGAACCACCAATCACAGTTGCGTGTGCCGCCTACTCCACGGACCGCGCCGGCGCCCAGTTGAGCGGCCAGTGGGAAATGCAGTCCGGAGTTGACCAGCGCAGTGGTCTTGCCGGAACCCGGCGGACCAATGATCACGTACCACGGCAGTTCGTACAGGTTACGGCGCTGATCGCCGCCAAGACGGGCTTTTTTCAACAGCGCCAATGCTTCGTCCATGCGTTGACGCAATGTCGCCAATTCCTCAGCGGTAGCGACACTGGCCGGGTCGGGCGCCGTTTCCGCAGCAAGCGCCTGCATCACCTGTGCAGCGCGACGTCGGGCCTGCACGATCTGCCAGGCTCGGTAACCGATCCAGGCTGCGAAGAGTAAGGCGACCAACGCCCAGCGACGACCTTCGGGCACCAACGCTTCAAGCAGCGGACCTACGAACCAGATGATCAGCGAGAGCGCCAGCAAGCCGAGCAACGGCATGACCCAGCGTATGACAAAACCGAAAAACGCCTTCACTCAGCCCCCTCCGCCAACACAGTGATTTCAACCCGCCGATTCTTCGCCCTGCCTTCGGCAGTGGCATTGGACGTAAGCGGTTCGGTGTCGCTGCGGCCTTCGGCAGTAAAACGCTGCGGCTGACCGGTTCTGGCGGCGAGCATCTGCAGCACTTGCTCGGCGCGCGCCTGCGACAAAGCCCAGTTGGATGGGAAGCGCAGCGTGGCAATAGGACGGTTATCGCTATGGCCGGTGATCCGCACCTCGCCCTTGACCTTGCGGATAGCGTCCGCAATGCGCAGCATCAGCGGCTGAAAGTCGTCGACGATGGTCGCGCTGGCTGAAGCGAACAGTTCGTCGCCGCGAATGGTCACCACTGAGCGATCCACAGCGTCTTCCACCGCGACCTTGCCAGCCTTGATGTCCTCGGCCAGAAACCCTGCGAGCCGCGGGCGCTCCACCAGTTTGGGCTGCGCGACGGGTCGGTCGATGGCCTGGACCGGGATCTCGCCTAACGCATGAATGTTCTTGAACACGGGCTCAGCATCAGAGGCCAGCTTCAGGCGCAGCCCGAACAACAGCAGTAGCAACAAGGCCAGACCGACGGCTACACCGACCCATGGCGGCATGAACTGAGTCAGACGGTCACGGGCCAGGGTCACGCCCCGCCAATGCGGGGAAAGCTCGCGCTCATGGTCGCCGCGCGCGCTGCGAATGGCGGCACTGGTACGTTCTCTCAGCGCTTCGAGTTCGCCACGCCCGTTGGTCATGACTCGATAGCGGCCTTCGAAACCCAGGCACATGCACAGGTACAGCAGCTCAAGCAGATACAGCCGTTCCCGCGGGCTTTGCAGGCAATGCTCCAGCAACTGGAACACTTTCTCACCGCCCCAGGCCTCGTTATGCACGGTAATCAGCAGGCTCTGTTTGCCCCACTCGCTGGTACTGCCCCAAGGCGTACTCATTACTGCCTCGTCCAGAGCAGTGCACAACGCATATCGCGCCAGAAGCACATCATTGCGAGCAACGCCTGCGGCTTCGGCACGCTCCTCGAACTGTCGCAGACAAGCGAGCAGTTGCGCGCGCAGGCTGGCCGGCGCCGGGTGGGCAATGGTGTTACGCAGGCGTGTGAGTAATGCCAGCAAGGGGCCGGCCGCGCTTTCCAGCGGGTTGAGACCTTGCGCCTGACCGCTGGCCAGAGGCGCTTCAGCAATGCTCAACGGCGGCTGCGGTTGTGCAGCACCTGCAGGCGCCCGGCCGCCTGGACGAGGCATGAACTGCGTGCGGTCGCCCGCTGACGTTACCGACGGATCGTCATGAGACTGCATCGCCGCTTATCCTCGAATGGCCCAGAACGCCAGATTGAGGCCCGGAAAGTCCCCGGCCACATGGAATGCGAAGCCACCGGAATGCATGAGTTGTTTCCAGTGCTCGCTGCCCCGGTCAAGCTCGTAATACGTCGAACCGGCGTGGTACGGGATCTGACGAGGCGCAACCGGCAGCGGCAGCAGACCTATGCCCGGCAACTGCAGATTTACCAGATCACGAATATGCTCGACCGAGCCGATCTTGCTTTGCTGACTGAAGCGCCCACGCAGGGTTTCGCTTGGAATATCGGCACGTACCACCAGCACGAAACTTGCGTTGTCGAGCAGCGTCTTGTCAGCCAGCATTGCCACATGCACGCCGTAGGCTTTTTCTACAATCGGAATCGGTACGGCTTTACTGTCGATCAGCATCGACAGGGCTTCACGCAGCGCCTGCATAACCGGCGTAAAGCTGAGCGCCAGGTCATCGTGCTGGTAGTGTGGGAAATCCTGCGGTCTTCGCTCGCTGGTGGAAAAAGTCGCGAACTCGCCCGCCAGACTCACCAGCTCGCTATAAAAACGCTCGGGGTGCAGCGGGCTTAGCTGGCTCAGATGGCTTATCAGCGGCTCGGCCCGATTGACCAGTTGCAGCAACATGAAGTCAGCGATTTCCGAAGCGCCGCCAGCACCGGAAGCGACCACCCGCCCCGCCAGGG
>JARDZH010000178.1 GCA_029240955.1 Pseudomonas sp.
AGCTCCCGCAGCCAGCGTGCAAGCCGATGCGAAGTGGTTCATCCAGATGAACTCGCGCGAAGCGGTCAGCGATATCAGTGCATGGTTGCTGGAACGTGGCTACGCGCCCGTGATTGTGGTCATCGATGGCAAGCAGCAGATGCAGATCGGCCCGTATGAGAGCGAAGCGGCGGCAGAGGAACAGCGGGTGGCGTTGCAGGCGAAGGTCGCCAAGTCCCATCGTCTGGCAGCACCTTCGGTGGTGCAGCGCGCGGAGTAACCGGAAGCCGTGCGCAGTGAAGCGAAGCGGTGCGGACAGGGTGTCCGCACCGCCAGAGCATCAGCGACGACCGAGCAGCAGGCCGACCACGAGGCCGAATCCAGCGGAGACCGCAACGGTCTGCCATGGATGTACACCGATGTAGGTTTCAGTCGCTTCAACCACAGGTTTGGTGCGCTCGCGCACGCTGGCGACCGAATCCATCGCTTGTCGAAGTTTCAGGCTCACCTGTGCACGCAGGGTTTCTGCTTCTTCGCCCACCAGCGTTGAGCTGTCCTTGAGCAACTTGTCCGATTCTTCGATCAGCGCCTGAAGCTCGCTGAACGCCTGGTCCTTGATCTGATCGGCGTTCGTGGTGGTTTTACGGGCCATGGGTGTTTTCCTTCTGTTGACGGCAATAGTGAGCAATGGAGTCTGCAAGCCGCCAAAAAGTTGCACCGGTGCGTCTCGGCTGGCGCTTGTCGACGAGTCGGGCATCCGAAAACAGGCCGTGGCGGTGTAAGATGCAGCGGTTTTCAGCAGTAGGTGATCATCATGAGTTTCAACCTGGCCAATCGCACCCTTCCTGAACGTGCCGCTATCGAGGACGAGAAATCCCGTCTGTTCGATCTCTGGCAAAGCAACCTGGGCAAAGCTAAAGGCGAAGCCGCCCGCCTGATGGGCGAGCGGGGCAAGCGCAAAGGCAAGTGGTCGGAATGGGTCCGCTCGGAACTGGACGGCATGAGCCCGCCCGAGTACGCCAACATGGTACGCAGCGAAGTGAATCGCCTGATGGCCGCCGCACGCTGACCGCCTTGATCGGACACGCCCGGGCGGTGCGCTCGCCCCGAGCCGGTCGCTACCAGCCGCTGCCCTGCGGCAGCGTCCTGCCCGACAGGCTGCCCGGCAGATCCAGCGTGCCGCTGTCTTCGAAGCGCATCGTTCCGAACACGCCGCCCGCCAGTTTGCCGCGCAGCGTATAGGGCAGGTTGGTCAAGCGCTGGTTCTGCGTCAGGCCGACCGCCTGCCGCAAGGCGGCGAACGCCGAAATGCTCACCGGCACCACCAGCACCGTTTCCGAAAAACGCCCGATGCTGCCCTGCTGATCGCTCACCCCCGATGCCAGCAACCGGTCGTTGACCTCCAGTTCCAGCGCCACGCCGTTGTAGTCAATGGCGCCTTCGTTGGGGTTCTGCAACCGCAGTTTGACCGCCATGCGCGCTTCCATGCCTTGCCCCGGCAAAGGTTCGATGCCGACCACATTGATATTGAGCGGGTCGCGGTTGGGCAACAGCGCGCAGGCGCTCAGGGCCAGCAGCAGGGCGGCGGCGCACAAGCGTTGCAGGGGTCTGACAGGCATTATCTGGCTCCTGGGCTGAACAGCGATAACGCTCTGACCGCGTGAACCTGCCGATATTCGCGCCCTTCCGGCGACCGGTGATCCGGCCGGCCGCACGACCCTCGCTCAAATACCCGCTAATCTGCCTGATCTGACCATTGCCTGGCGCGACGCCCGGGACGATGATCTCTGCGATACCAATAAAAACAATCTTCAGGAGAACCAGTCATGGCTTCCAATCAGAACCTGGACAACACCGATCCGGTGGTCATTGTCAGCGCCGCCCGGACGCCCATGGGCGGCTTTCAGGGCGAACTGCAAAGCGTGAGCGCGACCCGGCTGGGTTCGGAGGCAATTCGGGCCTGCGTCGAGCGCGCAGGGATCAGCCCCCAGGACGTCGAAGAGGTGCTGTTCGGCTGCGTCCTGCCGGCGGGTCTGGGCCAGGCGCCGGCCCGGCAGGCGGCACTTGGCGCCGGTTTCAACGTCTCGACCCTGTGCACCACGGTCAACAAGATGTGCGGTTCGGGCATGCAGACTGCGATTCTCGCTCATGATCTGCTGCTGAACGGCAGCGTGAAGGTCGTGGTGGCCGGCGGCATGGAAAGCATGTCCAACGCGCCGTATCTGTTGGACCGAGCGCGCGGTGGTTATCGCATGGGCCACGGTCGGGTGCTCGACCATATGTTCTTCGACGGCCTCGAAGATGCTTACGAGCCAGGTCGGCTCATGGGCACTTATGCCGAGGAATGTGCGCAGCAGAATGAATTCAGCCGTGAGGCGCAGGATGCCTTCGCCCTGGCATCGCTCACTCGTGCTCAGCAAGCCATCGACAATGGCTGGTTCGATGACGAAATCGTCCCGGTGACCGCGACCATCGGCAAGGAGCAGCGGCAGATCAGCCGCGATGAGCAGCCGCCCAAGGCCCGCCCGGACAAGATCCCCACCCTCAAGCCCGCCTTCCGCCAGGGCGGCACCGTCACGGCCGCCAATTCCAGCTCGATCTCCGACGGCGCCGCAGCCTTGCTGATGATGCGTCAGTCGCAGGCCGAAGAACGAGGACTGGTGCCGTTGGCACGGATCATTGCGCACGCCGCCTTCGCCGACGAACCCGGCCTGTTTACCACGGCACCTATCGGCGCGATCCAGCGTCTGCTGGGCAAGACTGGCTGGTCGGTGGACGATGTGGATCTGTTCGAGATCAACGAGGCATTCGCGGTCGTGCCACTGGCGGCCATGAAGCGTCTGGAGCTGCCGCACGAAAAGGTGAACATTCATGGGGGTGCCTGCGCACTCGGTCATCCAGTGGGAGCGTCCGGCGCGCGGATTCTGGTGACGCTGCTGTCAGCCTTGCGTCGCAAACAGCTGACCCGAGGCGTTGCGGCCATCTGCATCGGCGGCGGTGAAGCCACTGCGATGGCGATCGAGCTGGTTCAGTAAACGGGTCTTGACTCAGCAGGTTATCGGGCTTTACTCGAATCCACGCCAGCTCAGCTGGTTTCAACGTTACAGGGTGAATAAGGAAGTTAATCAATGACCTACGAAACGATCCTGTCAGAGATTCGAGACAGGACAGGGCTGATCACGTTCAACCGGCCGCAGGCGCTCAACGCCCTGAATGCGCGGCTGATCGACGAACTCAACCACGCGCTGGACGGCTTCGAGCGCAATCCGGATATCGGGTGCATCGTGCTGACCGGCTCCAGCAAAGCCTTTGCGGCGGGCGCCGATATCAAGGAGATGGCGGACCTCAGCTATCCGCAGATCTATCTCGACGACCTGTTCGTCGAGAGTGACAAAGTGGCGGCACGGCGCAAGCCGATGATTGCAGCGGTTGCCGGATTCGCGCTGGGCGGCGGCTGCGAACTGGCGCTGATGTGCGATTTCATCCTGGCGGCGGACAACGCCAGGTTTGGCCAGCCGGAGATCAATCTGGGCGTACTGCCGGGCATGGGCGGGACTCAACGCCTGACACGCGCCGTGGGCAAGGCCAAGGCGATGGAAATGTGCCTGACCGGACGCTTGATCGACGCCCAGGAAGCGGAACGCGCGGGGCTGGTGGCGAGGATCGTGCCGGTCGATCGATTGCTCGATGAAGCGCTTGCCGCGGCAGCCACCATCGCCGCCAAGTCACTGCCGATCGCCATGATGGTCAAGGAAAGCGTCAACCGCGCGTTCGAAGTCGGCCTTGCCGAAGGGGTTCGCTTCGAGCGGCGGGTATTCCACGCGGCGTTCGCCAGCCACGATCAGAAAGAGGGCATGCGCGCTTTCGTTGAAAAGCGCGCGCCTGATTTCAAAGACCGCTGAGCCTGAACGCCTGACGCTGCTGTGCGGTCCAGTTCTGTTCGAACCAGCCATGCAGCGTCAGGCACTGGCCCGGATGGACCAGGCACAGCGCGTAAGGCTGGCAGTTATAGTGCTTCGCCAATTGGCGCCGTTGTGGCGAGCTCAGGCCTAGATACCCCTGAGCATCGGTCGTCCCTTCGAACAGGATGTGCTGCGGATCGATGCGTGCCAGGTGCTCGAAACCCGGCCGCGCCATGCGCACGATGTACCAGGCGCAATTTGCGATGGGTTCTCCTCGCAACCCGGCTTCCCGGGTCAGGCGCAGGTCGGTGCAGGTCGACGCGGCTTCGGTCGCTTCGGCTGTCGCGTTCAATGGTGAAGCTTTCACCGTCTGTGGGCCGCAGATCCTGATCCGCCGCTCGTTCAGCTCCACCGTCGCCTGCGCGCCGTGCAGGGTCAACTCGCGGCTGGCCTCCAGATGCAGATGCTGCGCGGCCTCGGGTTGCAGTCGAAGCTGCGCCGGGTCGACCTTCACGCCGTCGACATGCAGGTTGAGCGCCGCCGTGTCGGGTTTGGGTTGCACGCCGCAGATGACCGGGCGTTCCGGATCGCCATCGAAGTGCGCCACCACTACCCGAGTGCCAGGTTGCAAACGGTCCAGCGCCGGGTCGCTGCCTCGCAAGACATGAGCCGACAGGCAGGGTTGTGGGCACGAATCGTTCGGGTCTAGGGGTTGCCAGTCGTAGCGCACCGGCAGGCGTCCCTAATCGTCGACCTGCCCGGACATGACCGTCGCGCTCTGTTCGCCAAACGCCTGCGGCTTGGCATGCTTGAGCGGCGGACGATAGATCATCGCCCAGGGCAGCACATCGAAATTGTTGCGGTAGCCATGCGGGACTGGCGACTCCTCGGCACAGCAGGCCAGCGAGCCGGCGGCTTCCACGATGGCGGTGATGTCATGGGGGTCACAGCCTTCGAGCACGTCCATCTGCCGGGCGCAGTGCCGAATATTGATGATCAGCCATTCATCGTTGAGCAGGGTTTCGGGATGGGCTTGAACCTGTATCACTTTGCCGCTGCTGAGGTCGGCCCGGTTGCTGCTGCCCTGCACCCGTCGCCGCTCACAGCGCAACCGTTCCAGATCGCGCATCCCGCGTTGGCGGCGCAGGCTGGCGGCGATATCGGTAGGGTGCGCGACGGCCGGCTCATCGATCACGTCATTGACCGCGCGCTCCGGGCTTTCACGGGGCGAAGGCGTCGGCGCCTGCGGTCGTTCATTGCCAACCAGCGCCAGCGAACGCCTGGCGACAGGCGGGAACGCCCATAATTGGCCCAGATGTCCCAGCCCAGGCTGCGGGCCGTCAGGGGCAAAATGCAGCGGTGGCAACTGCAGCGGGAACGTCACCGGGTCATCGGCGAACACCAGCACGTGCCGGTCCGGGTGATGCTCGAACCGGAAGTGCACGCCGGCTTCTTCACAGACGCGGTGCAGGAAATGCAAGTCGGTTTCGTCGTACTGCACCCACGCGGCCTGACGCGGGTACAGCCCGACCGCTTTGTCGAAGCGGTAAGCGCTGGGCTCGATGTCATGTTCCTGCAGCAGCCGTGCGATGAGCTCGGGTACGGTCAGGTTCGGGTGGATGCGGCGCTGCCGCCGCCGGTCCAGAAGCTGCAGACTGGGGCCCAGACTCAGGCGATAGTGGCTGAGATGAGTGCCAGCGTAATGCT
>JARDZH010000179.1 GCA_029240955.1 Pseudomonas sp.
CACACAGCCCGGCTGAACTGACCCGTGCGGTTCATCACAACCTGCGCAACCTCGGCGTGGACGTGCTGGACGTGGTGAATTACCGCGCCTGGGGCAACATGCATGCGCCTGACGAGGCCTCGATCGAAGAGGGCTTCACCACGCTTGCCGACCTGCAGCGCCAAGGCTTCATACGCCATCTCGGGTTGAGCAATGTGTCACCCGTGCAGATAAAACAGGCGCAGAGCATCGCTCGGATCGTCTGCGTGCAGAACCATTACAACCTCAGCCATCGCATCGACGACGCACTGATCGACGAACTGGCCGGGCAGGGTATCGCGTACGTTCCGTTCTTCCCGCTGGGCGGGTTCACGCCTCTGCAATCGGAGATGCTGTCCAGTGTGGCCGCACGGCTTGACGCGTCGCCGCTGACGGTGGCGCTGGCCTGGCTGCTGCAACGCTCGCCCAACCTGTTGCTGATTCCCGGCACCTCGTCGGTTGCCCACTTGCACGAGAACCTGAGCGCATCCGGGTTGGCGATAGCGCCCGACCTGCTGACGGAACTGAACAGCCTGGCATAGCCCGCAAGCCCGCGTCGCAGGCGGCCCGTGGCCACAATCCACTGGTCGCCTTATTTCTCACACAGGCTGAACCGGGTCATACCCCTAAAGTCCACCCCTTTGTCCGCCGGCCAGCACCGAGCGGGCAAGCGGCTCCATGACAAGGGGATTGGCCGTGTCCCCAGCCTGAATGAGAAAAATGACATGGAAACATTCTCCGGACTTCTGGACTTGAAGGGCACGCCGCTGGACAAACAGCAGTTCACCTGGCGTGAAATGGCCGCTCGGCCGATCAGCAAACTCGACGACGATGCGACCACGCGCATCCGCATCATCCTCATGAACGGCATCGAAACCGAAGGGCTGCGGCTCAAGCATTTCGGTGCGCGGTTCCATCGCGAGCTGCAACCGCACCTTGCACACATCCGCCGCATCGAACAGCACCAGGCGACGGCCATCAACTGGTTGATCTCGGGCGATCACTCGCCTCTGGAAACCACCATCGCCTATGAGCAGGTGGCGATCGAGGTGACCGCAGCCGTGGCGCAGAACGAGCCGGATCCTTACCAGGCGCAGACCTATCGCTTCGGTCTGCTGGAAGACTTCGATCACCTGTATCGCTATTCGGCCATGTACGACCGGCTGGAAGGCAAAGACCCCAACAATATCCTGCAGGGCTACACCGACATCATTCCGGGCCGACCGACCAGCCAGCACCACCGCAACCCCGGCGATGACCTGCGCGAAAGCTACGACAAGAGCACGGCGCAGCTGATCACCAAGATCCACGCCGCGATGATCACCGGCGCTGAATACCAGACCCACGATTACTACATGAACATCGGCAACACCTTCGCCGATCCCGTGGCACGCGCGCTCTATGCCGAGATCGCGTCGGTGGAGGAACAGCACGTCACCCAGTACGAGTCGCTGATGGATGCCAGCGAGACGTTCATGGAGAAGTGGCTGATCCACGAAGCCATGGAAGTGTATGCCTACGCCAGCTGCGCCGATCAGGAAGAGAACCCCAGGATCAAGGCGCTCTGGGAACGCTTCCTGGACTATGAACTCGGCCACTTGAACTTCGTCTCCGAACTGTTCAAGAAATTCGAGGGCCGTGATCCGGCTGAAGTGCTGGTCGGCACGCTGCCCAAGATGCGTCCGCTCAAGCGCAACCGGGACTTCGTGCGCGAGACGTTATCCAGGGAAATCGACCTGCGCGCCCATGGCATCAATTACGTGCCCAAAGAGCGGGAGAACAAGGCGTCCCTCAACTACCGCAGCCATCTCAATGCTCAGGGCGTTCCTGCGGACATCGCGTCCGCCGGTTACATCTGGACCCCGGGCACCGAACTGTTTCGCAAACCTTGAGGATTCGTCATGACCCGATCATCCCCACTGGGCCTGAACCGCACCGGCACGCAGATGTCACCCGAAGACACTAAACGCCAGATCGAAGCCACCGAACAGTTTCCGCCGGATGTGCCGGGTGATGCGTCGCGCATCACGGCCGAGCGCGTGCGTTTCATTCGCGAACAAGAGGCGGCCGGCGAGCAAGTCGGCTCCGTTCCGCCGCCCGGTACGGTCAAGGGCGTGCTCAAGACCGGCGTCGACATGCTGATGGGCAAGCGGCCGGAACTGTTTCTCGACAAACTGGGCGAGCGTCTCGGCTACGAGCGAACCGGCGTGCGGCTGTATGAAGCGTTCCTTGCCAAGGTAGAGGCCGCGCCGGATGCGCGTCCGGAGATGCTGCAGACCCTGCGCAATATCCAGCGCCAGGAGGCCGAGCACATGCAGTTGCTGCGCGAAGCCATCGAGACGCTGGGCGCAGACCCGACCGCCATGACGCCTTGCGCGCATGTGGCCGGGACCATGGCCCAAGGCATCATTCAGGTGCTGACCGACCCGCGAACCAACATGGCGCAGTGTTTGAACGCCATGTTGACCCTGGAACTGACCGACAACGCCGCGTGGGAACTGCTGATCGAGCTCGCCGAGCAGGCCAACCACCCGCGCATCGCGGCCAGCTTCAAGGAGCCGCTGCGCCACGAAGAGGAACACCTGGTCACGATCAAGGCGATGCTGCGTGACGAGCTGAAGGCTCAGTTGAGCTAGGTCCTCGCAACGACTGAAAGCGCCTGTGTGCATCCCACTGCCTCAGGCGCCGCTTCGCTGAAAAAAACGCTTCCAGCTTTGCTGGCCTCGGTCAAAATGCCAAGGCGAACCTGTCGGCTGAACGTCTCCAGTCGCCGCGTTCTCAACCGAGCCTTGTCACCCTCACAGGAATTCACGCCCATGTCCGACCGAGAACTCATTATCCCCGAGTCCATGAAACTGATCCCCGAGCGGGTCGGCTATGTTCCCGCCGTGAAGGTGGGCGACACGTTGTTCTGCTCCGGCCAGATCGGGCGCACGCCTGAGCTGGTGGTGATCGAGGACCCTGAGCAGCAGTTCATCGCGGCCTGGGAGAATCTGCGCACGGTGCTGGAGGCGGGCGGCTGTACCTTCGAGGACGTGGTAGACATGACCACCTACCACGTTGATCTCGCCATTCACATGAGCCTGTTTCGGGAGGTGAAAGACCGCTATTTCCCGAGAGCGCTCAGCGCCTGGACGTGCCTGGGCGTCGAGGCGCTGGCGCATCCCGCGTTGTTGCTGGAGATCAAGTGCGTGGCCGTGCAGCGCCGCAGATAATCGGGTTGCGCCGTCCGTCAGCGCCGTCCCGCCCGGGTGCTGACGTCCACCCACACCGCCAGCACCAGAATGCTGCCTTTGACGATCATCTGCCAGTAACTGTCGACGTCGAGCATGGACATCCCGTTGTCGAGGCTGGTGATGACCAGCGCGCCGAGCAGGGCACCGTAGACGGTGCCCGAGCCGCCGCGCATGGAGGTGCCGCCGATGAAGCACGCGGCGATGGCGTCCAGTTCGCCCATGCTGCCCGCCGAGGGCGAGCCTGCCGCGAGGCGTGCGGTGTTGACCACGCCCGCCAGCGCGCACATCAGGCCCATGATGCCGAAGATCCACAGCTTGACGCCTTGCACGTTGATGCCCGACAGGCGCGTGGCTTCCATGTTGCTGCCCACCGAGTAAACCCGTCGGCCGAATACGGTCTGGCTGGTCACGTAACTGAACACGCCCAGCAGAATCAGCAACAGCAGCACCGGCACCGGAATGCCGTCGTAGCTGTTGAGCGTGTAGACGAAGCCGGCCAGCACCGCGCCGATCGCCACGACGCGCAGGATGTCACGCGCCAGCGGGTGCGCGGTCAGGCCATGGAAGGCGCGGTTGCGGCGCTGTTTCCAGGTCAGGAAAAGGGTCAGAGCGAACAGCACGATGCCCAGGCCGGCGCCGACCGAGTGCGGGAGATAACCTTGACCGAAGTACACCAGTTCCGGCGACACCGGGGCGATGGTGGTGCCGTCGGTGATGCCCAGCAGGATGCCGCGAAACGCGAGCATGCCGCCCAGCCCCACGATGAATGACGGAATACGCAGGTATGCGGTCATGTAGCCGTTGCCGAGGCCGATCATCAGCCCGCACAGCGCGACAATGCTCAGGTTCGCCAGCAGCGGTATGTGGTAGATCACGTCCAGGATTGCCGCCAGTCCACCCAGCAAGCCCAGGAGCGACCCGACCGACAGGTCGATCTCGCCGCTGATGATCACCAGCACCATGCCGCACGCCAGAATCCCGGTGATGGACATCTGCCGCAGCAGGTTGGACAGGTTGCGCGGAGTCAGAAACCCGCCCTCCGTCTGCCAGCTGAAAAACAGCCAGATGATCGCCACTGCGATCACCAGTGCGAGCATCTTGTAGCGAGTGAACAGTTGTTTGACCTGGTTCATCTAGGCGGACTTCCGATCATTATTGTGCGTGTCGACGGGCTGGCTGAGCGCGGCGGCGAGCACCTGCTCCTGAGTGAGGTCCTGATTGATGAAATCGCCGCGCAACTGGCCTTCGCCGATCACCAGCACCCGGTCGGACACGCCGAGCACTTCGGCCAGCTCCGAGGACACCATGATGATCGACACGCCTTGCGCGGCCAGCGCGCCCATCAGTTTGTAGATTTCGTACTTGGCGCCAACGTCCACGCCACGAGTAGGCTCGTCGAGAATCAGCACGCGCGGCTGGGTCAACAGCATCTTCGCCAGCACCGCTTTCTGCTGGTTGCCACCGGACAGGCTGGTGATCGGCAGAAAAGGGCTCGCGGTCTTGAGGTGCATGCGCGAGATTTCCTTGCCGATGCTGTTCAGCTCGGCTTCGGCATCGATGCGGCTCAGCTTTGCGTACTGCTCAAGCACGGCCAGCGTGATGTTCTGACCGACGCCCAGGTCCGGAATGATCCCTTGCCGTTTGCGGTCCTCAGGCACCATGCACAGGCCGGCCTGAATCGACTTGCGCGGCGTGCGGGTGTCGATGGGTTTGCCATCGAGCCAGACCTCACCCTCGTGGCGGCCCGGATAGGCCCCGAACAGCGCCGACACCAGTTCCGTGCGCCCGGCGCCGACCAGCCCGGCAATGCCGAGAATCTCGCCGCGCTTGAGCACGAACGAGATGTCGTCGACCCGTTTGCGTTTGGGCGTGTCGACGTCGTAGCAGGTGATGTGCCGCGCCTCGAAGATCACCTCGCCAACCTCGTGGGCCTCGGTGGGGTAAAGGTTGCTCATTTCCCGTCCGACCATCTGCGTGATGATCTTCGGGATGTCCATGTCTGCCATGGCCGTTGTGGCGATGTGCTTGCCATCGCGGATCACCGAAATGGTGTCGCAGACAGCCGCCACTTCATCCAGCTTGTGCGAGATATAGACGCAGGCGACGCCCTTGGCCTTGAGGTCGCGGATGATGTCGAGCAGCACCTCGATCTCTGATCGGGTAAGCGCTGATGACGGCTCGTCGAGAATCAACAGCCGCGCCTGCTTGTTCAGGGCTTTTGCGATTTCCACCAGTTGCTGATAACCGCCGCCGTATTGCGAAACCGGCAGTGACACGTTCATGTCCGGGACTTTCAGCTCGCGCA
>JARDZH010000180.1 GCA_029240955.1 Pseudomonas sp.
GCGCGAGCTGCTGCTGTTTTTGCTCTGCCCGCTGATCGGTCTGGTGGCCGACCTGTGGCTGATGGTCAGTCTCGATCATCTGGCGGTGTGGCTGGGGCTGAGCTGGTTGGCGATTGGCGTGGTTTACCTCGCCGTGCTCACCAGCGGTTTCCGCCGTCAGCCGCCGGAACTGGATTTTCAGGAAGCCGGCTGAAGGTGTCTCAAGCGGCCGGGCTGTTCTGGCGCATGGGCAGTTCGACACGGAACGTCGTGCCCACGCCCGGTTCGCTGCGCACCCGAATGTCTCCGCCATGTTTTTTCACGATGCCGTAGGACAGCGACAGGCCGAGGCCTGTCCCCTGGCCAACCGGTTTGGTGGTGAAAAACGGGTCGAAGATTTTTTGCAAGGTGTCCGGGGCAATGCCCGAGCCAGTGTCGGCGACCTCAACCCAGGCGATGTCTTGCTGCACACCGGTGCGCAAGGTGATGGTGCCACGCTCGGGCCCCATGGCCTGTGCGGCATTGACCACCAGGTTCATGATCACTTGATTGATTTGCGACGGCAGGCACTCGATGTCCGGTAACGGCTGGTACTCCCTGATCACGTCGGCTTTGTACTTGAGCTCGCTGGCAACGATGTTCAAAGTCGACTCGATGCCTTGCTGCAAATTGGCCCACTGCCATTGCTGACTGTTATCGACGCGGGAAAAATCCTTCAGGTCTTTGACGATCTGACCGACCCGGCCGATGCCTTCCTTGGACTCGCGAATCAACAGCGGAATGTCGTCGAGGAGAAAATCCAGCTCGGTCTCTTCACGCAGGCGCTGCAATCTGGCTGCCGCTTCGCTGTCGAGCCCAGGCAGATAGCTCTGATACGCCTCGAGCAGGGCCAGCAACTGTTTGAAATAGCCGTCGAGAGAACCAAGATTGGAGGAAATAAAGCCGATCGGGTTGTTGATTTCGTGGGCGACGCCCGCAGCCATCTGTCCCAGTGACGCGAGCTTTTCCGACTGCACCAATTGGCTTTCCAGTTGCTTGCGCTCGTCGATTTCCCGTTGCAGGGCTTCGCTGGCCTGCTTGAATTCCAGGGTGCGCTGATCCACCAGATGTTCCAGATGATGCATTTGCAACGAGGCCCTTTCGGTCATCTGCCATTTGGTCAGCAGGGTATTGGCCATCTGCTGCACTTCAATATTGTCGAACGGCTTTTTCAGGATCAGCAAGCGGTCGTGCGCCTGCAATCGGTCCAGCAATTCATCCCAGGAATAGTCCGAATACGCGGTGCAGACCACGACCTGCAATTGCGGGTCGTGCTGCCAGAGGTGTTCGATGGTTTTTGCGCCGTCCCAGCCGTCGGGCATGCGCATGTCGACAAAGGCCAATGCGTACGGACGTTGTTCCTGCAAAGCCTGGATCAGCTTGCCCAGCCCTTCCTCGCCACCGTAGGCCGAATCCAGTTCCAGCAATGGGCGCTGGGGACGAACCTGCGCCCCGAACAGTGCGGCCTCCATTTCGTCCAGCTCAACCGATTGCGCCGTGACCGGCGTGAGAATCTTGCGAAAGTCTTCATGAATCGACGGCATATCGTCGATCAGCAGAATGCGGCGGTTCGACAATTCGCTCATGCGTGCTCCGTTACGGTAATCAGCGGTAACTGCAGGGTGAACAGCGCGCCCTTGCCCGGTCCGTCGCTGTGGGCGCTGAGATGGCCGTTCATCTCGATCGCGGCCAGGGCGCAACTGTGCAGGCCGAAGCCGTGGCCTTCCTTGCGGGTGGTGAATCCGTGGGCAAAGATCCGTGCCATATTTTCCGCTGCGATGCCCTCGCCATCGTCCTTGACGCTGATCTGCAAAATGCTGTCATCGACAGTTTTCACTGCCAGAGTCATGGTCCGCGGGCGGTTGTTGAGGTCGGACATGGCGTACTTGGCGTTGCTGATGAGATTGATCAGGATCAGCAGCAGGCGGTGTTTGTCGCCCATTACCTGCGGCACGTCGCCATAGTCCCTGACCACCGTGACGTGATGGCGGGTCAGGGCACCGGCGTTCATGCGCAAGGCGTCTTCGAGCAATTCATCGATGAACAGCGGCTCGGTCATGCTGCTGGCGCCGGCATAGGATTGCTGGGTGGCGACGATGTCCTTGATGTGGTCGACGCTTTTGCTCATTTGCATCAGCTCATCGGCCATTTCCTGTTGTTCCTGAGCTATGGCAGTGACCAGTTGGTTGAGGTAGGCGGGGAGCAATTTGCCTTTGGCGTCTTCGCGCAAAAATACGCCGAGGTCGTCCGGGTGCTCGTTGATCAACTGCATCGCCTTGGCCAGACCCTGGGTCTTGCTGCTGCGCAATTTTCGCGCAATCAGATCGGAAGAAATATTCACGCTGTTGAGCACGTTGCCGACGTTATGCAGAACGTTGGTGGCGATTTCCGCCATGCCGGCCTGACGTGCGGCATCGAGCAGTTCGCTCTGTGCGTTTTTCAGTTCGCGGGTGCGCTCATCGACCCGCTGTTCCAGCACATCGTTGGCGGTCTGCAGCGCCGCATTGACCCGGTTGATTTCGGCGAAACTGCCGATCAGGCGGATCGTCAGGCCCACCAGCGACAGCACCAGCAACACGGAAAACAGCAGCATGTAGAAATGGTATTGGCGGTCGATCCTGTCGGCCCGCTGCTGATCGCGATCAAGCAGGGTGGTCATGGTGTCCAGGCGTTCGGCGACGGGGATCGCTTCGATGCTTTCGAGCAATTGATTGACCTGCGGTTGTTCACGGGCAATCAGGGCTATGTGATTGCTCAGAATCCTGATCGGTGCCTGGAATTCTTCCGGCAGCCGTTGTGCATTGACCGCGAGTTTGTTCAGCCCCACCTCGATTTCGGCGGCGCGCTCGGCGCTGGTGACCTGGGCAAATTCCAGTGCACTGAGCAGCAGGTCGTAGGTGTCGGTGGTGATGTTCTGCAACTGCGATTTGTCGAAGTCGGGCAGGTTGGCCAGTTGCTGCTGAATGTCATCCTCGGCGGTTGGCAGGAACGCCAGCGAATTGCGCAGCAAGGCATTGTGCGATTTGAACTGCTCGACCAGTCGGGATTTCTCTTTCATCGCCTGCAGAAAATCGACATGCGCCTGGTGCCATTGCGCCGCTTCGTTGCGCCCATGCCCCGATTCGATGTCGGTAAAACGCTCCCAGAGCTGATTCATCGCGTTCATTGGCGATACCAGCGGGTCGTAGTTGTGCGAGATCGCCACCCTGGCCTTGAGGATCTCGTTTTCCCATAGCGAATCCTGCTGTTTGATCTGCCGGATGAGGTCCCGCGATTCGGTGTTTGTCATCGTCTGGTCAGAGCTGGACTTGAAGTACAGAAACAGCAGCACCGAAGCCAGCGCGAATGCGATCAACGACAAGAGCAGCAGGCTGCGGCGCCGCGAAATGTTCATCATGGCTTGCCTTCCCACTGGCCGGTCAGGGTCTTGAGAAACTGAATGATCAGGGTTTTGTCTTCGTTGCCCGGCATGCGCCCCAGTTGATACTGGAACATGATGTCCACCGCCTGTTCGAGGGTCGCCGCCGAGCCGTCGTGGAAATACGGCGCGGTCAGTGCGACGTTGCGCAGGCTGGGAACCTTGAACACCGCACGATCGGCTTCGTCGCCGGTAACATTGAAGCGCCCCAGGTCGGCCTCCGTCGCCTGGCCGCGATCGGCAATGTAGTCGCGGAACACACCGAATTTCTGGAACATGTTGCCGCCAATGTTCACCCCTTGATGACAGGCAATGCAGCCGTACTCCTTGAACCGTTGGTAGCCCTGTTTTTCTTCGTAGCTGAGGATGGCGGTATCGCCCAGCAGGTACTGATCGAACCGGGAACCGGGGGTCAACAAGGTGCGCTCGAAGGCTGCGAGCGCCCGCTGAACATTGACCTTGGTGAGACCGTCCGGGTAGATCGCGGAGAAGCTGCGACGGTAGTCGGGGTCCTCGCCGATGCGTTTGAGGACCGTGTCCCAGTCGCTGCCCATTTCATGAGGGCTGGTGACGACCACATCGCTCTGCTCTTCGAGCGTCTCGACGCGGCCGTCCCAAAACTGGCGAAAGTTCAGGCTGGCGTTGAGCACCGTGGGCGTATTGATCGCCACCGGCTTACCGTCGAACCCCAGAGACAGCGCGCGGTTGTCGGCACCATTCCTGTCCAGTTGATGGCAACTGGCGCAGGACAGGGTGTTATTTACCGATAACCTGGGGTCATGGAACAGTTGCCGCCCCAGAGCCACGCGCCCGGCATCCTGGCGGGGCAACTCTGGCAGTGGTTTGAGCGGCTCGTTCAGCGGTTCGGCGATAGCGCCACCGCACAGCAGCAGCGTCAGGACCAGGCGCAGAAAAGCTGTTGGCAGATTCACGGGGCGCTACCGCACAAGGCTGTGTTCATGCCGCGCTGCCCGGGTTTTCGTACGCAGTTTTCGTCGAGAGCATCCCTTTCCCTCATCCTCGGGTTCGTCGGCGGCCATGACCGCTCATCGTATTAAGAGTAGTCGGCCGTTCGTCAGCTTGCCTGCGCAGCACGGCAGAAGTTTAGTGTGGGCAATCGGCAAAATCATCTAGCCTTCATGGCAGATGCGGATCGGTGCGGGGGGCACAGCGCCGCATCGTTCATGTTCACTGTTGCACTTGAGGCCATCCCATGGAAGAACAATCCACACCGTCCAGTCAGCGCTCCAGAGTGCTGCTGGTCGACGACGAGGAATCGATTCTCAACAGCCTGCGCCGCCTGCTGCGCAGCCAACCCTATGACGTTCTGCTGGCCACCAGCGGTGCCCAGGCGCTGGACCTGCTGGCGCAGCAACCGGTGGATCTGGTGATAAGCGATGCGCGTATGCCCGGCATGGACGGCGCGACCTTGCTGGCGCAGGTGCGCGAACGGCATCCGGGCACTTTGCGGATCATGCTCACCGGGTACGCTGACCCGAGCGCCATCATCAAGGCGATCAATGACGGGCAGATCCATCGTTACATCAGCAAACCGTGGAACGACGAAGAGCTGCTGCTGATTCTGCGTCAGGCGCTCGAGCATCAGCATTCGGAACGCGAACGCCAGCGCCTGGAGCGGCTTGCCCGCGCGCAGAACGCGCAACTGAAACAGCTCAACAGCGCGCTGCAAAAACACGTCGCGGCGCGGACCGCCGAGTTGCAGCAGACCGCTGACATGCTCGATCTGGCGTACGAAGAACTCAAACACAGCTATGTCACCGGCACAGAGGTGTTCTCGCTGCTGGCGAACCTGCGCTTGCCGCCCTCCAAGCAGACCAACCGGCAAATCATCGAACTGGTGCGCGGCTACAGCAAGGTCCATGGCCTGGATGAAGCGTCCAGTCGTGACCTGACCATGGCCGCCGCGCTCTACAACATCGGCAAACTGAGCTGGCCGGACTCAATGATGGTCACACCGTCCGATCTGCTGCATTCTGCAGAGCGCGAGCGTTATCGCGGCTATCCGAAGCAGAGCGAATCGCTGTTGATGACCCTTGACCCGATGAAAGATGCCGCCCGGTTGATCCTGCATCATCAGGA
>JARDZH010000181.1 GCA_029240955.1 Pseudomonas sp.
GCGTTGCGAAACACGTGGCCGTAGAGCACGCGATGTTCCGTAAGCCCTTTGGCGCGGGCCGTGACCACGTACTGGCGGCTGATCTCGTTGAGGAAGCTGTTCTTGGTCAGGATGGTCAGCGTTGCGAAGCCGCCGATCACCAGCGCGCTGACCGGCAGCACCAGATGCCAGAAATAATCGCGGACCTTGCCCCAGGTGCTCAAACTGTCGAAATCGTTGGAGAACAAGCCCTGAGCCGGAAACCAGCTCAGGTAGCTGCCGCCCGCGAACACCACGATCAGCAGAATGGCGAACAGGAACGCAGGTGTGGCGTACGCCACGATCACCAGCGTGCTCGTCCAAACGTCGAAGGCGCTGCCGTGCTGTACCGCCTTGCGTATGCCCAGCGGAATGGAGATCAGGTAAGTGATCAAGGTGGCCCATAAACCCAGCGACAAGGACACTGGCAATTTCTGCGCAATCAGCTCGGTCACGGGCGCGCCGCGAAAGAAGCTGGTGCCGAAATCCAGCTGCGCGTAATTCTTGAGCATCAGCCACAGGCGTTCGTGCAGGGGTTTGTCGAACCCGTAATGTTCCTTGATCGCTTCGATCAACGCAGGGTCCAGGCCACGTGTGCTGCGGCTGGCGGTACCGGTTGCGGCCACCTCGCCCCCTCCGCCGCCGATGCCGTTGGGGCTGAATCCCTGAATGCGCGCGATGGCCTGTTCCACCGGCCCACCGGGCGCGGCCTGAACGATCAGGAAGTTGACGATCAGGATCGCCAGCAAAGTCGGAATAATCAGCAGGAGGCGGCGAATTACGTAGGCCAGCATGTCATTGCTCCTTCGCTGTGGTGAGCGTGCTGCTCTGTGCGCTGAACTGCGCGTTGGTCAGCGGTTTCGGGCTGATCTGCCACCAGGTTTCCAGCCCGACGTCATAGACAGGCGCGGTATCAGGCATGCCGAAACGGTTGGCAAACACCAGCGGCGTACCCTTGGAGTAGTAATTCGGAATCGTGTAGTAGCCCCATTGCAGAACGCGATCCAGCGCGCGTGCATACCGCACCATTTCCTCACGGCTGTTGGCGGCCACCAGGCCGTCGATCAACGTATCCACAGCCGGATTGCGCAACACGATGGCGTTGGAACTGCCCACTTCGGTTGCGCTTTGTGAGCCGTACAGGTTGTACAGCTCGCGGCCGGGCGCGATCAGCGGATTGCCGTTCTTGGGAAAGGTGACAACGATCATGTCGTAGTCGCGGGCGTTGAGCCGATTGATGTACTGCGCGGAGTCGATGCGCCGAAAGTCCAGGTCGATACCGATCTGCGCCAGCGTGCGTTTGAACGGCAGGATCAAACGGTCGAAGCCGCCTTGGCCGTCCAGAAAGGTAAAGGCCATCGGCTCGCCTGCGGCATTCACGAGTTTGTTGTTTTTCGGATGCCAGCCTGCTTCAGCCAGCAGCTTCAATGCCTGCAGTTGCTTGTCGCGGATATAGCCGCTGCCATCGGTCTTGGGCGGTTGGTAGACCTTGGTAAACACCTCATCGGGAATTTGCCCGCGCAAAGGCTCGAGAATCTTCAGCTCGGCTTCAGCCGGCAGTTCGGTTGCGGCCATTTCGCTCTTGGGGAAATAACTCTGCTCGCGCACGTAGAAGTTGCGCATTACCCGGCGATTGACCCAGTCGAAATCCCAGAGCATCGACAGCGCCTCGCGCACGCGGCGGTCCTGGAACATCGGCTTGTCCAGATTGAAGACGAAACCTTGCGCGGCGACCGGGCGGCGTTCGGCAAAGATGCGCTTCTGCAGGCGTCCGTCGTCTATTGCCGGGCCTGCGTAACCAACGCTGTAACCGGCCGAAGAAAATTCCCGGTTGTAATCGAAGGCACCGGCCTGCAGCAATTGCCGCGCGATTTCGGTATCGCCGTAGAAATTCACGGTCAGGGTATCGAAGTTGTACAGCCCGCGGCTGACCGGCAGGTCCTTCGCCCACCAGTCCTTGACCCGTTCGAAGGTCACGCTGCGTCCTGCGTCTACCTGCGCGACCCGATAGGGTCCGCTGCCCAGCGGGGGTTCGAAGCCGCCGCCGTTGGCGAAGTCGCGGGTCTTCCACCAGTGCTCGGGCAGAATGCGCATGCTGGCGAGGTCCAGCGCCAGCGAGCGATTGAGGTTGTTCTTGAAATCGAACCGCACTTGCAGCGGGCCTTCGATGACCACGTCTTTGACGTCGGCGTACATCGGGCGGTAGCTGAAGCTGGCTTTGGTGGTCAGCAGTTCGAAGGTATAGCGCACGTCTTGCGCGGTGATCGGTGCTCCGTCGTGGAAGCGCGCCTTGGGGTTGAGAAAAAACCGTACCCACATGCCTTGCGGGTCGCGCTCCATCTTTTCGGCGATCAGGCCGTAAACCGTATAGGGCTCGTCCAGCGAACGGTACGCCAGGGGCGAATACACCCAGGCATCCAGCTGTGCGACGTTGATGCCCTGATCAACGTAGGGATTGAGGTAGTTGAACTGGCCGATTTCTTCAGACGACCGGCTCAGAGAGCCGCCTTTCGGGGCTTCTGGATTAACGTAATCGAAGTGCTGAAAGCCTGCGGGGTACTTGGGCGCTTCACCATAGACAGTCAGCGCATGACCGGGCGCGGCCAGCAGCGTTTGCCAGCAGCTGCACAAAGCGATGCCGTACAACAGGCAGCGCAGGAAACGGGTTTGACGCAACATGTGGGGCTATCCTCGAACGACGACGGGGCTCTGCGGCGCAAAAAAATCCTCCGGCCTGGGGAAGGTGGATGAGACCCGCTCGGCCGGAGGTGCGATGCGCAACTGGCAACGCGACACGCTTCGCTCGGCGTGTCGCGCTCTCCCTTAGAAGTGGTAGGTCATGCGTGCGAAGACCGTGCGGCCCAGCGGATCGGCATAGCGGGGGTCGTAGCCAGCCTGGAAGTTGTAGGCCTGGTTAGAGAACGGCGGATCGCGATCGAACACGTTGCGTACACCGGCGTCGACATCCAGCACTTTGTCGAAGGTGTGTCCCAGCGACAGGTCCCACAGCGTGTAGGACGCGACTCGCGAGTTGGTGGTGCGGTCGTAGTCGTTGTAACCGCTGGTGAAGCGGTTGGTAATGGACGCGCGCGTGTCGCCCAGCGTCCAGCTGCCGATCAGCACATGTTTCCAGCGAGAAATCACGCCATCACCCTGAAAGTCCCCCACCTTGTCGGTGTACGGGCCGTCGATGATGTTCTGATAGTCGTAGCGGGTGACGTAGGTGCCGGTCATGCCCAGGCCGAATTGCCCGAACGGGGTATTCGGAAAGCGATAGTCGAGGGTCACGTCGACACCGCTGGTCTTCACGACACCCAGGTTGGCGTTGCCGGTCACGATGTTGGCGATCGAGCCATCAGGGTTGCGAATGAAGCGGTCGGCGTAAGTGACGGGATCATCGAATACTGTCGACTCAGGGAAGGACTGGATCTGGTTGGAGATATGAATCCACCAGAAATCGAGGCCCATCGACAGGTTGCGCACGGGCTGATAAACGAAGCCCAGCGTGGTGTTGCGGGCCTTTTCCGGAGCCAGTTCGGTATTGCCGCCGCTGTTGTTGAGGAATTGCTGGTTGCAGTCCCGTCCGGCATTGCCGCCCGGCTGCACAGTGCCGCCGGCACACAGCGTCGGGTCGCTGTAGTAACCCTGGGTGAACGTTGTGCTGCGTGGCGCGTAGAGTTCATACAGTGTGGGCGCCCGGAAGCCTTCGCTGTAGGCACCGCGTACCACCAGTTCCTTGAACGGCTGGAAGCGGAACGAGTACTTGGGGTTGGTGGTGCTGCCGAAGTCACTGTATTTGTCGTGACGCACGGCGGCGGTCAGTTCAAGGCTGTCGAGCACCGGAACGTTCAGTTCGGCATATTCAGCCTTGACGCTACGGTCACCGGCCACACTGCCCGCCGCGTCGGCGCCCAGGCTGCTGACGTCGTTGACGTAGGCTTCGTACTCCTGATGCATCTTCTCCTTGCGGTACTCGCCGCCCAGCGCAAGACCAGCCGGACCTGCGCCGAACCAGTCGCCGATCTCGCGACTGAAGCGCGCATCCACGCCCGCCACCCGGCCTACAGCGCTTGAATACTGGCCGTGATAAGTGTTGGCGTCGATCAACGCCTGGCCCGCCGCAGTCTGCGGACCGAACGGGTTGAGAATGCCGCTTGCCAGGCCGTCGATCATGGCCGCATCGCTGACGTAACCGTCCGTGAGGGACGACAGCACCTTGTTCTGGTTGTACGACGCACCGACGTTGTAGTCCCAGCCGCCTACCAGACCGTCGAAATTCAGCAGAAAGCGCTGGCTGGTGTTCTGGTCGCTGGAGCCGCGCGGGCCCGCAGCGGTTTCACGCCACGCAGTGTCGACAGGCTGGCTTGGATCGATGGCCCAGTCGGTCGGGCCCGGCGTGATGCCGTTGCCGGGATAGAACGGCGACGAGGAATCCAGCGACAACCCGGTCAGAGGTGCTGGGCCGATGTCGGTGTGGTTGTTATTGCGAGCCCAGAAATATTCGAGGCTGACGTTGTGATCGTCGGCAAGCTTGCCGGTAGCACGGCCGAAGAACGAGGTCTTTTCGGTCTGCGGGATCAGGTCGATGTATTCGCGGGTGCTGAACCGGCAGATCCCGTTGCTGGCGATCAGGCTCGGGCCGCTGCACGCTGTGCCCAACGGGTTGGCGGCGTTGTCGCCCTGATAATAGTTGCCCGGGTATGCGGTGCCGGACGTCTGGTTCAAGCCGCGGCCCGGCGCGTAGTCGGTGGCGAACTTGCGGTCGTTGGCGTCCAGGTTCTGCTGCTTGTTGTAATTGAACACGCCCATCACGTTGAAGCGGTCTTCTTCCAGATCACCAAAACCCCAGCTGGCGCTCATATCCTTGGTTGCACCGCCGCCGCTGTGAGTGGGTGTCTCACCGCCCAGGCTCAAGGTGCCGTCGGTGAGCGATTTCTTGGTGATGAAGTTGATCACACCGCCGATGGCGTCCGTACCGTAGAGCGCGGACGCGCCGTCACGCAGCACTTCGACACGGTCGATCGCGGCAAACGGGATCATGTTCAGGTCGATGGCGCTGCCGTTGGGCGTACCGACGCCGGAGAGGGCGTTGTTGGCTAGCCGGCGACCGTTGAGCAGTACCAGCGTTTTGTTGGCGCCGATGCCGCGCATGTCCGCATAGGACGCACCGCCCGTACCTGAACCGACCGAGCCTGCGCTGTTGTTGATGGACTGGCTGCCTGTGATGCGCGACACCAGGTCCTGCGTGGTGGTCACGCCCTGCTTCTTCAGATCGTCGGCACGCAGGATGGTGATCGGCACGGCGGTCTCGGCATCGACCCGGCGGATCGCCGAACCCGTGACTTCGACGCGTTGCAGTTGGGTGGTTGCAGGAGCGATGGCGGCGCTTGAGGAAACGGTGGCGCTTGAAGAGACAGGCTCGGTTCCTGCTTCGGCTTCGACGGCATCGGCTGCGTGAGCACCGCTCATGCCAACGGCCAACGCACAGACCAGCGCGCGCTGATGTCGCCGGACCGC
>JARDZH010000182.1 GCA_029240955.1 Pseudomonas sp.
AACAGGACGGCACCGTAACGCCGCCAACCCCTGACACCCGGCGCATGCCAGCCCGCTGCCAGACAGAGCAGACCGCTCAGGGCCATGACTACACGCTGCACCATGCAAAGCAGACAGGGGTCGACGCCAACTGCCAGTTGCAGGTAGAGGGTCGCGCCAATGATCAGTGCACATGCGACGAAAGCAAATAAAAACAGGGAGCGCGTGCCAGCCAGATACATGGCAAATCCGTTACCAAAGACATAGGCGGTTACGGTAGAGGAAAGCGCTGGACGCTATCAAGGCGGCTAAGTACGGACGATTCGCTGTTTTCACCGGAAACCGCGCCAGAACAGCGCGGCTTTTTCATGCGTGCGTGTAGGAAACTTCCTAGCCCGAGTCCTGACGGAGCTCTCCGTCAGGACATCCGCTCGTGCAGAAGCGGGACCTGCAAGTACCCTCGCCCGGACTATCCTGCCTTGGTCAAGGCTGGAGTCGGACGCGTAAGAAAACGCTCATCGAGCATTCCGAGGCCTTCCTGGAACAGTTGGTTGCTGCGGTCCGTCTCACCCAGTTGGGCCAGCAGGCGAGCCAGTTCTGCGCAGGTCTCCGGGTTGCGCTGCATGCGCAGGCTGCTTTCCAGATAATCCCGTGCCTTGCCCCACAGACGGCTTTGCAGGCAAATACGACCCAGACTCAGCAACAGGCTGGGGTCGTCAGGGTGCTGTTTGAGCCAGCCTTCGGCAGCATTCAGCTGTTTCGAAGGGTCGCTGCCGCGGACCAGCCCGTAAAGGCGCGCCAGATGACTGTGGTACTCACGCTTGATCGCGGTGCGCAGCACTTCTTCTGCTTGAGCATCGGCGCCCAGGCGGCGCAGTTGTTCGGCATAGGCCAGCACCAGTTGCGGCTCCTGACGCTGGGCCGACGTCAGCCCTTTCCACGCGCTTTCAAGTGAAGGCAGGCCGGTTGCTGCGCCTTCGTTCTCTTCACGCCACGCGGCCAGTGTCAGGTTCTCTCCCCAGGCACGGCGCTCCAGCTCGGCCAGCTCCTTGGGGGGCAACACTTTGTCCTTGCGCAGCTCGGGCAGCATGCGGATCACTTGCGACCAGTCGCCCCGCTGTTGATGAAGACGCTGCAGCTGGCGCAGAACCTGAGGGTTGTGCGGGTGACGCTCATGCATCGCTTGCAAGGTCACCAGCGCGTTGTCTGTATCGCCCCGGTCCTGCTGCAACTGCGCGTGGCTCAGCGCGATTGCCAGTTCGGCGTGCGGCTGTCGTTCCAGCGCCCGCTCCAGCAGGCTGTCGCAATCTTCATAACGCCCTTGCTCGTTGGCCGCTCGCGCAGCGCCGAGGTAATACAGCAGCGGTTGAGGATCAGCTTCGGCAGCTCGATGCAGATGGCGCTGTGCACTGGCCCAACGTCCTTCGGCAAGGTCCATCTGACCTTGCTCGATAGCCAGCTGTACCCGACGGCTGCGGTTGCGCCGTGACCAAGGGTTGACCACGCCGCTTGAAGTGGTCAGCAAGGCGATTACCGCTCGGATCAGATACACCGCCAGCAGCACGACGACCAGCAAGGCCAGCGTTGCCCACAGGCTCGATTCGTAACGGAAGTTCTGATACGCGATCAGCACGTAGCCGGAATGCTCTGCAATGGCGACGCCGATCAGCGCGGCGATCACGATGGCGATGAAGAGCAGGACATAGGCGCGTTTCATGGGCTGGTACCTCGCTGCGCATCGGCAGGCTCAGATGCAGCGTGACGCCGCTCGATGTACGCCTGCACGCTGCTCAGACTTTGCGCCAGATCCGGTACCTGGACGGCAACCGGCTGCCTGGTCATGTCATCCAGTCGTTCGCCAATCACTTTGCTCTGCGGATCGTCCTGGCTGAAGTTGGCTTGCAGAACGTTCTTCGCCTCGCCCAGCGCCTTGGCGTAGACCTGCGGCTCACCGTTCAGAGCGGCCCACTGCGCCTGCTCCAGCGCAAGGCTCAGCGCAAGGCGCACCTGCGCCAGGCCTTGTCCGGCCAGCACGGGACGAATGTCCTTGTCTGCGTTGAAATCGATACGGAAGTAGTGGGAGATCTGGCTCCACCAACGGGTCCAGTAACTGTCTTCCGATTTCTCCGAGGTCAGGCCGAGCAGCGAGCCACCCTTGTCTTCGTACTCAGGCGCCAGCTTGTTGAGCTGCACGGCCTGGTCGCGCAACGCGGCCAACTGGAGAAACAGACCGGTGCGGTCAGGTTGCTGGATGCTGCGCAGCGCGGCCAGGCTACGGGCGAGCTGTTCGCGTGCAGCGAAAGAGCCTGGATCGTCCTGTTCGCGCAGGATTTCATCAGCACCCTGCACCAGCGCCTGTGCGCTGTTGATGTCTTGCAGTGCCGAAAGGCGCAGGCTGGCCAGGCGCAACAGATGCTCGGCTTCGGCAAGGCGCCAGTCCTTGCGGCTGGCACCCAGCACTGTCTCCAGACGCTGGCTGAGTCGCTGTTGATCGCCCTGCAGCTGAGCGACGAGACGGCGGCTGTCTTCAAGCTGGTCGGCTGGCGGGAACTGGGCCAGGCGCGCCGTCAGCTGTTGATCGCTCTGGGCCAGCGCCAGTGTCTGCTCGGCGATGTTCTGCACTTGTCCGCGTTGTTGCTGATGTCCGGCCTGCAGCATGCGCAGCTGCCACACTCCCCAGCCAGCAACGGCGACGCCTGCGATACCCAGCAGCAATGCCAGAATGACCAGACCACTGTTGCGGTTGGCCGGACGCTCAGGCCGCTCGGGACGCATCGGGTCGGGATTGGATGTCGGCGTTTTGATTACCGATTCTTCGTCTTTGGGCAAGGCTGTTTCGCTCACGTATCCATCCTTTGCATTTTGGCGTAATAGCGTAACGACGGGATGTCGATCAGTACGCCTTGACGGCGGGTTGCGGCTGATCCCGCAACGCCGCCAGCAATGCCCCGGCGCTCGCGCCGTGACAATCAATAACAGTTGTAGCGCCAGCTGCCCGGGCTATTTCAGCGACCCGCGCGCTTGGCACGAACAGAGGTAACCCGGCCAGTTGCGGCCAGCAATCCCCGGCAAGCTCGAGCAAATGTTCAAATCCCTGCCCACTGCTGACCACCAGCCCGTTCAAGCGTTCCACCTCGACCCGCTGAGGCAGTGTCATGGGAGGGTACGACGGCAGGAAACGGCGATACAACGGCAGATAATCCACCGCCACGCCCTGCTCGCGAAGCCGGTCGGCCAGCAACTCCCGACCTTCGTCTCCGCGCATGATCAACACGCGACTGTTCGGTTCCGCCACGGCCTGCTGCAAACGTGGCAGCTCAAGCAAAGCTTCGCTGTCGTCGCCATCTGCCGGCCAGCTGACGTCCAGACCGTAATCAGCGAGGATCCGGCCGGTCGCTTCGCCGACGCTGAACCACGGCTGCATCGGCGGTTGTGGCCAGACCTCGTCGACCAGCTCCACGGCCAGCCGCGCGGCAGGCTTGCTTACAACGATGACCGCAGAATAGTCGAGCAATGTGTAGATGATCGAGCGTTGTGCAGGATCAAGCGCCAACGGCTCGGTTTCAAGCAGAGGCAGAATGCTGCTGAAGATGCCCTGCTCGTCCAGAGTCCCCGCCAGTACGGCCGACTCTTGTGCGGGCCGGGTCAGCAGCAGACGCCATGCGCTCATTCGTCGTCAGCCGCGCCGTAGATGGCTTTGAGGATCTTGTCCGCACCTTGGGCCAGCAACGCTTCGGCCACTTCCACGCCAAGCGCTTGAGCAGCGGTTTGCGGTGCACGGGCTTGGGCTTGCAGCAGGACTTCACCGGACGGCGCACCCACCAGACCACGCAGCCAGACCTGATCACCTTCAAGCACTGCATAGCAGGCGATTGGCACTTGGCAACCGCCGTTGAGATGCTTGTTCAGCGAACGCTCGGCAATCACGCGCACCGCAGTGTCGGCGTGATGCAAAGGCGCGAGCAATGCGTGGATTTCGGCGTCGACGCTGCGGCATTCGATACCGACCGCGCCTTGTCCACCGGCGGGCAGGCTGTCTTCGACACTGATGGCTGCGGTGATGCGGTCCTCGAAGCCCAGCCGGATCAAACCGGCAGCCGCGAGGATAATGGCGTCGTATTCGCCGGCGTCCAGTTTGGCCAGCCGCGTGTTGACGTTGCCGCGCAGGAAGTGAATGTTGAGGTCCGGTCGACGGGCCAGCAACTGCGCCTGACGACGCAGGCTCGAAGTACCGACGACGCTACCGGCCGGCAGGTCTTCCAGGCTTGCGTAGGTGTTGGAAACGAACGCATCGCGCGCATCTTCACGCTCGCAGATGCAGAACAGCCCCAGGCCTTGCGGAAAGTCCATCGGCACATCTTTCATCGAGTGCACAGCGATGTCCGCTTCGTTTTCCAGCAGAGCGGTTTCCAGTTCTTTGACGAACAGACCTTTGCCGCCGATTTTCGACAGCGGAGAATCAAGCAGCTTGTCGCCACGGCTGACCATTGGCACCAGTGTAACGACCAGGCCTGGATGGGCTTGTTCGAGTCTGGCCTTGACGTATTCGGCTTGCCAGAGGGCCAGCGCGCTTTTGCGAGTGGCAATGCGAATTTCGCGAGAAGACATTGAACAATCCGTACTTGTGTAAATGCGACGGATAATAACAGCTCAGCCGGAACGACTTCAGCGTCGGCTACAAAGTAGCGTCGTTCAGTCAACGAATGCAGATCCGGGTATCACGCGAAGTGGCCTCCGCGAGCAGTGAACGCTCGCGGATTCAAGACTCAGAGTTGCTGCATCATCTTGCGAACGCCCGCGACATGGCGGCGGCTGACAATGAGCGCATCACCATTGAGGCCTCTGAGAAACAGCTGGAAATGGCCCAATGGCGTGCGTTGCAACCGTTCGATCCGCTCGCGTGCGACCAGCGCATTGCGATGGATGCGTACAAAACGGTCACCGAACTCGTCTTCGAGCGCCTTGAGAGGCTCGTCGAGCAGCACTTCACCGCCATCGTGTCGCAGGGTGACGTACTTGTGGTCAGCGATGAAGAAAATGACTTGATCCAGTGGAATCAGCTCGATGCCCTTGCGGGTCCTGGCGCTGATGTGGCTGCGTGGGCCGTTGCCGCTTTCGGCAGCAGGGCGTGTCATGGCCGCGAGCTGTACGCGATTGGGACGCTCGGCCTTCTTCAACGCTTCGACCAGATTCTCGGGCCGTACAGGCTTGACCAGGTAACCGACAGCGCTGACCTGAAAAGCGTCGAGCGCGAATTCGTCGTGCGCCGTGCAGAACACTACCGCGGGAGGCGCTTCGCGCTCGCACAACTTGGCAGCGACCTGCAGGCCGTCGATACCCGGCATACGGATGTCGAGCAACACAACATCCGGTTTCAGATTTTCAATCAGCGCCAAGGCCTCTTCGCCATTGGCGGCGCTGGGTTCAAGTACCCGGTAACCCTCGATCTCACCGACCAATCGGCTCAGTCGCTCGCGGGCCAGGGGTTCGTCATCAACGATCAGGACATTCATATAGCTCTGGCTTCCTGCGTGAGTCTCGCACAAGGAT
>JARDZH010000183.1 GCA_029240955.1 Pseudomonas sp.
CACCCCGCGGTCCGGTGATATTCGGCATTCCCGGGCCGACAACACGCGGCTGCTGGCGCGTTTCACGCTCGAAGAGGCGACGCCGTTGAAGGTCGGATTGGCGCGTTTGTTGGGGCGCTGAATTCCGGCATGTCGGCGTGAAACAAAGAAGGCACCCGTGGGTGCCTTCTTTGTTTCAGTCCATGGCCATCAGAACTTGTAGCCCACGCCGACCATATAAACCCAAGGGTCGATATCCACATCGACTTTGGTCTTGCCGACGCTCAATGCGGAGGGGCCGTCGACTGTGGCTTTTGTATCGATATCGACGTACCAGACCGAAGCATTGAGCAGGATGTTGTCGGTGAGCATGTAATCCATACCCACTTGGCCGGCGAGGCCTACCGAGTCCTGAAGCTTGAGATTACGGAAGCCCTGGTCCTTGCGATTGCCGGTCAGGTCAGTGTCAAAGAACGTGGTGTAGTTGATGCCCACGCCCGCGTAAGGCTGGAACCGGGAAGAAGGCGCCATCGGGTAATACTGCAGGGACAATGTAGGCGGCAACTGTTTCACGTCTGCCAGCTTGCCATCCAGGCCCGGGCCTAGCCCCTTGACCGAAACAGTGTGGCTGAAGGGCGTGGCCGCCAGCAGCTCGATACCGACATGCTCGGTCAGCATGTAGGCAAAGGTCAGACCCAGCTGGTTTTCACCATCGACAGTTGCCTTGGTGCCCGAGACCTTGCTGCCGTCCAGCTTCACTTCGCCGCTGTCTTCATTGGGCTCGACGTGCGCGACCCCCGCACGGACGATGAAGTCGCCCGGCTGGTAGGCATGGGCGGCAGCGGGGGCGGCGATAGCAAGCGCGAGCACGGAGGCGCGAAGCACGTACGAATTCATGGGGGCTCCAAGTGATCATCAAAATTCTGGATCAATCTTAAAGCCCGCTTTTCAACGCAATGTTGATACAGCTCAATGAATGGCCGGGAACCCGCGCAGGATCAGGATTCCGGCAGTTCGTAGATCAGAATCTTGTCCGCTTGCATCTGGTAACCCGCCTCAGCCAGTTCACTGGTAGACGATTTGGCCTGCATCGGGCCTTCGATCCAGTAGGGCTGGTAGAGCTCGTCGACCTTTACGCCCAGCTCGCTGGTGACATGCACGATCTGGTTGGACGGCGGAGGCGGCACGTGGATGCACGCGCCGAAGTAAGGCACCAGCAAGAACTCGGTCACTCGGCCTTCCTCGCTGACGTCCAGCGGCACGATGTAACCGGGCAGGCGCACCTGTTTGCCGTCCAGGGCCTTGACGACGGGCGCATGAGGCGCACTTTGGCGGGCCGCAGGAGCCGACTCCATTGCCAGGGCGTCGGACATCTTCGACAGGTCGTGGATAGGCGCCGTCGCTGGCGCTACCACGGGAGCGTCGGGCGGAATCATTTCCTCCCAGGTCAGGACCTGAGGTTCGGCGGCCCACAGTAACGGGCTCGCCGAAAGCAGAACAGTAAGCAGCACGCGCCGCATGTTGAAAGTCCTCATAAACGGATCGACAGGCCATCAGCCAGTGACTGCCGGTAAGCACGCCACGCGGGCACGATGCCCATCACCAGTGCGGCAGCGAGGATGCCGCCGAGCAGCGTCCATTCGTACTGGCTGGGTGCCGAAAGCGCAAGATACAGGCCGTAATTGTTCTGCACATAGTCCTGCGCAGCGAAGATACCGATGTAAAGCAGTGCCACGCCGCTGACGACTCCGGCCAGGGCGAGAGCGAAAGCCTCCATGACCAGCAGACTTGCGACGTGCCAAGGCCGCGCGCCGACCGAGCGCAGAATCGCCATTTCTCGTCGCCGTTCGTTCAGGCTGGTCAGGATTGCCGTCAGCATGCCGATCAGGCCGGTCAGCACCACGAACAACGAGATCACGAACAAGGCTTTTTCCGCTGTGCCCATCAGGCTCCACAGCTCTTGCAAGGCAACACCGGGGAGGATTGCCAGCATCGGCTCGCCGCGAAATTCGTTGATTTCGCGCTGCAGACTGAAGATGGAAATCTTGCTGTTCAGGCCCAGCATGAAGGCGGTAATCGCCTTGGGCTCAAGGTCCATGTTGCGCGCCTGATCGGCGGAAATACGCTCGTTGCCCCGGGCTGGCGCACCGTTATGCCAATCGATATGAATGGCTTCCATGCCGCCCAGACTGATATGCAACGTGCGGTCGACCGGGGTGCCGGTGGGTTGCAGGACACCGACCACCGTGAACGGTTTGTCGTCATGCTTGACCAGACTGATCGCCGCAACGCCATGGGCCAGCACCAGCTTGTCGCCGAGCTTGTACTTCAGCACCTTTGCGACCTCCGCGCCGAGAACGACCTCAAACGGGTCAGTCTTGAACTCCCGGCCTTCGGCCATTTGCAGGTGTTGCTGTCGGCCGAACTGGTAATGCTCGAAGTAAGCACTGTTGGTGCCCATTACGCGATAGCCGCGATGAGAATCGCCGAGCGATATCGGGATCGCCCATTTGACTTGCTTGTTCTCGGCGAAGTGCTCGTAGCTGTCCCAACGGATATTGTTGGTAGCGTTGCCGATCCGGAACACCGAATAGAGCAGCAGATTGATCGAGCCGGAGCGGGCGCCGACGATCAGATCGGTGCCGCTGATCGTGCTGGCAAAACTGTTGCGGGCCTCGGTTCGGACACGCTCGACCGCCAGCAACAGACAGACCGAAAGCGCGATGGCGAACGCCGTAAGGAACGCGGTGAAGCGGCGATTGGACAGGCTGGCCAGCGCCAGGCGAAACAGATACATCTCAGATCTCCACGGCGACGGCGGCGCGATTAAGCTCGGCCAGCGACAGATGACGGTCAAACAGTGGCGCAAGGCTCTGGTCATGGCTGACGAACAGCAGGCTGGCGCCGGCTTCGCGACATTCAGCGAACAGCAATTGGATAAATGCCTCTCGTGCATCGGCATCGAGTGCTGAAGTCGGCTCGTCGGCAATCACCAGTTCAGGCTGGCCGATCAGCGCGCGAGCGGCGGCGACACGTTGCTGCTGGCCGATCGACAAAGAGTCGGCGCGGCGCTCAAGCAGTGACGCGTCTTTGAGGCCCAAGTGAGCGAGCAGGGTGGTAGTAGCCGTTTCAACGCTACCGTGTCGCTGTTTCGCACGGCTGGCTCGGAGTTTCGAGAAATGGCAGGGCAGTTCGACGTTTTCCCGCACCGACAGGAACGGCAGCAGGTTGAACTGTTGGAAAATGTACCCGGTGTGGTCCACACGAAACCGGTCGCGTGCGCCCGCGGACAGTTGCGACAAGTCCTGGCCCAACAGCCGGATGCTACCGCTGACCGGTTGCTGCACACCGCCCAGCAGTCCCAGTAACGTGGTTTTGCCGCTGCCGCTGGGGCCTTTGAGAAACAGGGTTTCGCCCGGCTGCAGATGGAAACTCGGGATATCCAGTAACTGCGGATGGCCTGACCAGTTGAAGGTCAGATCCGACAGTTCGATCAGTGCTTGGGTCATGGCCTGTTCCGGCTGTGCGTTGGAATGTAAAAGACCGGGCAGGGCCCGGTCCGTGCGTTGCACGCGCGATCAGAACTTGATGGCAGGGTTGGCCGCAATGACTTCGGCTCCGGACTGGCCGCCGGGCGAAATCAATTGAACCTGAAGCTTTTTGGTGTCCGGGAAGGTCTTGAAGATATTTGCCAGGTCCAGCTTCTTCAGAACGGCCGGCGCGTCGCAAATGAAGGCGTAGTTGCCATGGATTTCGCTGTGCTCATGATCATGCTCTTCGCCCTTCGCGTGATCATCCTTGTCCCCGAACAGCGGGCTGGACAACTTGACCGACGTCGCTGAGCAGTTTGCCGCATCCGGAATGTTGAACAGGGCGTTCGGTTTGAGCAGCAGCTCACGCGCCTGGGCGACCTTGGCCTTGTCTTCGGCGGAGGTCGCTTCATGTTCAAAGCCCACGATGTTCATGGCCGGGCTCTCGAACTGCAGTTCCAGCTTCTTGCCTTCCAGTACGACATCCAGACGTCCCACGCCATGTTCATGAGCGCCCAGGCTGGCGTGTTCTTCCCCATGCGCGTGGTCATGATCGTGTTGATGTTCAGCGGCATGAACTGCGGCCAATGGCAGCAGCGTGAAGGGAAGAACAAGAAGCAAGCGGCGCATAACGAACTCCAGAAAGGTCTTTGAACTGTTATGTAATCTTATAACAGCTACCGTCGCAGGGTGATGGCTTTTTTGTGTTTGTTCAGCTTCGGCGACAACGGCCCGGAATCGGGCTTGCGCGTTGGGCATCAGATTCTAGTCTCAACGAGGGGCGAAACTGCGCGCAGCGGCGACGCCTGAAACTGGAGCTTCACGGCACTGAGCTGCCGCATCACGGAAGAAAATCTCATGACCAAAGTCCATCGAAATGTGGAAACCCTACGCATCCTTTACGAGGATCTGACTCGAATCGACGAATTTGCCGACCCGGCCATCGTCTTGCACAAAGCCGATCGAGGTGCTGGCGGCTTATCCATGGCCATCGGCAAGCGGGCGGTGCGCAATCATGAGCTGGAACTTGTGGAACGCGCTCATCAGACGCTGCAAATGGAGGTGCAGGAAATCGTTGCCAACGATCATTTCGGCACCGTTCTGGGGACGCTTTATGCCTCATGCGAAGGCCGAACCATCGGCATGCCGTTCTGCGGGCTGTGGCGCTTTCAGGACGGCAAAGTGGTTGAACACTGGGAACACACCTATGACGCACGGGTGCTGAGCGGCTTTCTGATGGGGGAAGCGTCGCGCGCTGTTCGCTGGCTTGGCGCGTGAGCGTGGGCTTGCGGCTCATCCTGTGGGAGCATGGGCACTTGATCGTTTGCAGGTAGAACCCATGTTGCGAATTCGTGGAACAGTAGGCCCGTGGCCAGTGGATCTGACGCTGGAGCTGGATGACGAGGACTGGGCCAGGCTCGGCGCGGAGCTCAAGCCGGTCGTGGCGCAGGATTCACCGGCTCAGCCACCCGAAAGCCGGCCAGCGAGCCAGGACGATCAGACCTGGCAAACGGCTGTCAGCCTGTTGCAAACCGCGGGTCAGATGACCGGCCCCGAACTGCTCGGCCAGCTCGAAGCGCTGACGGGCAGCACTGCAGCGGGCAAACGCCTGTTGGTGCGTCTGCGGCACAGCGCCAATGTGAAGGTCGACAGCGGAGCGGATGCGCCGCTGTACAGTTGGGTGGAATAGCTCGGCTCAGTACAGCGCAGCGAACAGCTTGCGACGATAGGTGGTGACCAGCGGGTGATCGTTGCCCAGCAAGTCGAACACCTGCAACAGCGTCTTGTGCGGCAGGCCCTCGGAATACGTGCGGTTACGGACGAACAGCTTGAGCAGCGCATCCAGCGCCACGTCGTACTGCTGACGGGACAGTTGCAGAACTGCCAGCTGATAAATCGCTTCGTCGTCCTGCGGGTTTTGCGCCAGACGCGTTTTGAGCTCGGCCGCTTCCGGCAGCGCTGCAGCCTGGGCGAGGAAGGTCAATTGGGCGCGGGCACCGGCCAGCTCGGCCTTGTGC
>JARDZH010000184.1 GCA_029240955.1 Pseudomonas sp.
AGACGATGCACGCGATTGGCGATACGGGTCAGGCCGCTCGGACCGTGATACACGGCGTACATGCTGGCGATGTTGGCAAGCAGAACCTGTGCGGTGCAGATGTTGCTGGTGGCTTTCTCGCGACGGATATGTTGCTCGCGGGTCTGCATGGCCAGACGCAGGGCCTGTTTGCCATGACGATCCACCGACACGCCGACCAGACGGCCTGGCATGTCACGCTTGAACGCGTCGCGGGTCGAGAAGTAAGCGGCGTGCGGGCCACCGAAGCCCAGCGGCACGCCGAAGCGCTGCGCAGTGCCGATGGCGACGTCCGCGCCGAACTCGCCGGGCGGGGTCAGCAGTGTCAGCGCCAGCAGATCAGCGGCGACCGCGACCAGTGCGTTGGCCTGGTGGAAACGCTCGACCAGTTCGCGATAGTCGAATACATCGCCGTTGCTGGCGGGGTATTGCAGCAGCGCGCCGAAGTAATCGCTCACATCGCCCAGTTCCGACTCGTCCGCGACGACGACGGTGATGCCCAAAGGCTCGGCGCGAGTGCGCAGTACGTCGAGGGTCTGCGGATGGCAGTGGCTGGAGGCGAAGAAATGCTGGCTGCCCTTGTTCTTGCTCAGGCGCTTGCAGAAGGTCATGGCTTCCGCAGCTGCGGTGGCTTCGTCCAGCAAGGAGGCGTTGGCAATCGGCAGGCCGGTCAGATCGCTGATCAGGGTCTGGAAATTGAGCAGCGACTCAAGGCGACCCTGGGAAATCTCCGGCTGGTAAGGCGTATAGGCGGTGTACCAGGCCGGATTTTCCAGCAGGTTGCGCAGGATCGGAGCCGGCGTGTGGGTGTTGTAGTAGCCCTGACCAATGTAAGTCTTGAACAGTTGGTTCTTGCTGGCGATGGCTTTGATCGAGGCCAGCGCATCGGCTTCGCTTTGCCCGGCCGGCAGGTCCAGCACGCTGGTGCCTTTGATGCTTTCCGGGATCACGCTTTCGCTCAGCGCTTCGATGGAATCGAAGCCCAGGGTTTCGAGCATGGCGCGTTCGTCGGCCGCGCGCGGGCCGATGTGGCGGGTGATGAATTCGTTGGCGGTGCTCAGTTCGGTCAAGTCAGTCATGGCGCGCTCCTCAGGCTTCGGCGTTGGCTTTGATCAGGCGGTCGTAGGCGTCCTGATCCAGCAAGCCGTGGATGGCATCGGCATTGGCAGGAATGAAGCGAAAGAACCAGCCTGCGCCCAGGGCGTCTTCGTTGACCAGTTCTGGAGTGGCGTCCAGCGCGGAGTTGACCTCGACCACTTCGCCGTCCAGCGGCATGTTGATGCTGCTGGCGGCTTTCACCGATTCCACGACCGATACTTCGGCGTGTTGAGTGTAGGTCTGCATTTCCGGGAGTTGTACGAAGACGACGTCGCCGAGCGATTCCTGCGCGTAAGGTGTGATACCCACCGTGACACTGCCATCAGCTTCGGCCCGCAGCCATTCGTGTTCAACGGTGAATCGCAACTCGCTCATAAAAACTCCTGGTATTGAAAGTTCGCGCTTGGCGCGACTGTTATCCAGAAATACGTAGCAAGAATGCGGCCATAAGATAAATATCGTTTGAAAACAGTAGGTTGGGATTTTCGAACCGATTTTGCTCAGTTGGTGCTGTAGCGAAATCGTTACGCGCGAGCGAGCAAAAGGACGGACAGAGCCTAGCAATCATTCATCCGGATCAAAGCGTAACGATATCGCTACACCGTAATGAAATCATTCCGTCACGCGTTAGGGATGCCGTACTTCCTCAATCGGTGCGCAATGGCCGTGTGGGAGGTGCGCAGTCGAGTGGCCAGTTGGCGAGTTGAGGGATGCTGGTTGTAGAGTTTTTCCAGCAGGTCTTTTTCGAACGCCTCGACCGCTTGCTCCAGGCTGTCGATGTCGCTGACCTGCTCACGCGCTACGGCCGTGCCTGCGATGTCCAGATCGCCAATGTCCACCAGATTGCTGTCGCTGATCGCCGCAGCGCGGAAGATCACGTTCTGCAACTGACGCACGTTGCCTGGCCAGCGGTTGCCGAGCAATGCCGGGTGCGTATCGGCGGACAGTCGGCAGATCGGTCGCTGGATCTGAGTGCAGGCCTGCTCCATGAAGTAGCGCGCCAGCAAAAGAATGTCCTGACCGCGCTCGCGCAACGGCGGCACTTCTAGATTCAACACATTCAACCGGTAGAACAGGTCTTCGCGGAAGGTCCCCTCACTGACCATTTTTTCCAGATTGCGGTGGGTCGCGCTGACGATCCGCACGTTGACCTTCACTTCACGATCGCCGCCCACGCGGCGAAAGCTGCCGTCGTTGAGGAATCGCAGCAGCTTGGCTTGCAGGTACGGCGACATTTCGCCGATCTCGTCGAGAAACACCGTGCCCTGGTTCGCCAGTTCCATCAGCCCAGGTTTGCCGCCGCGCTGGGCGCCGGTGAACGCGCCGGGTGCGTAACCGAACAGCTCGCTTTCGGCGAGGTTTTCCGGGAGCGCCGCGCAGTTGAGCGCCAGAAAGGGTTCGCCGTGGCGGGCGCTGGTCGCGTGACAGGCACGGGCCACCAGTTCCTTGCCGGTCCCGGTTTCGCCATGGATCAGCAACGGCGCGTCGAGCATGGCGACCCGCTGCGCGCGGGCTTTCAAGGTACGAATGGCGGGAGAATCGCCAAGCAGCGCATCGAAGCCCTCGGCATGATCATGATGCAGCGCCGACAGACGCTCGCCGATGCGGCTGGGCAGGTACAGCGTGATCAGGGCACCGGCTTCGGTGATCGGCGTGGCGTCCAGCAGCAAGGCTTCGCCATTGAGGGTGATCTCGCGCAGCGGCAAGCGAAAGCCGTGCTCCAGCAATGCGGTCTGCAGGCTGGGGTCGCTGAACAGTTCGCCGATGGATTCGCCGGCTGGCTCACGGCCGATCAGGCTGATGAGCGCAGGATTGGCGAGCAGCACATGCCCGGCACTGTCCAGCGCCAGCACCGGATCGGTCATCGCAGCGAGCAATGCGTCGAGCTGCAAGTGGCGGCGCTGACCGGGCAGGATGTCGACCACCGTGATCGCCTCCACGCCACGCACCCGAAACAACGCGTCCTTGAGTTCTTCGAGCATCTGATGGCTCAAGGTGGGTGCGTCGATATAGACGTTGGGCGGCACCATCTCCACCGCATCCAGATTCAGATTGCGCCCGCCCAGAATCGCCAGCACTTCCTGAGTGATACCGACGCGGTCGATGAAAGTGACGTGGATGCGCATGAGAGGCTACGAGTTCCGGGCGAAGGAGGGTGGCCAGTATGCCTTGCAAGCAGCCTCGCCGCGAGCCGGGGTAGGAGCGACCGGGGCGGCGATCCGCCTTGCCCGCGACGCAAACGACGCGGTCTTTTAGGCTGACCGCGTCATCATTTGTCGCGAGCTACGCTCCCTCCCACAGGTTTCGCGTAGTACGAGCGCGTTTATTCCAAATGCTCAGGCTTCACCGGCTCGCCGGATTTCGCATCGAGCTGCTCGCGTACATCTTCAAACATCCGGTCGTAATCCGGGTCGCGCGCCAGTGGCAGGCTGTCGGCGTTGGGCAAACCATGCTTGATTGCGATGCGGCTGGCGTCATGGGCGAAGTTGTACGCCAGGTCCCGCGGCAGCTGGAACTGCTCGGTGAACGCCTTGCCGTTGATTTCACCCTCGATGGTGAATCCCATGGACGTGCCTTCCTTGGCATCGCTGATCACTTCGTAACGGATGTGAATGTCGTAAGTGACATCCGTTTGCTGCAGCGCGGTATGAGTGATGTGCAAGTGGCCCGGCTCGAACATGGAAAGCGCTCCATAGGAATCATGAGGTGTTCGGGTAGACAGGGCAGGGGTACTCGCTGTTCACCCGGACGACTGTGCATAGCGTAGTCGTACCGGAGCGCACGAGCTCGATTCAGGTCAACTCGCGCGCAGGTTCCGGTCGCGACCACAGCCACAGGTTACCAAGCCCCATGCCAGCGATCGCCAGATACAGCCACCACACGTGTTCGAGCAGGCTGAGCATGACCACGGCGCAGACCAGCATGCTGATCGTCGCGCTGACCTTGGCGCTGCGCGTGACGAGTCGGCCGTTGCGCCAGTTGCGCAGCACCGGCCCGAACACGCGATGGTTTTCCAGCCAGGCGTTGAGTCGCGGCGAACTGCGGGTCGCAGCCCAAGCGGCGAGCAGGATGAACTCGGTGGTGGGCAGCCCCGGAATGAAAATCGCGGCGATGCCGATGCCAAGACTGACATAGGCGAGGATGCCGAACAGAAAACGGGAAAGTCTGGTGCCGGGTGGTTTATACGTCATGGTCACTACAGGCAGATTTACAAAGCCCGGCCAGCTTAGGCGGTCTGCCGGCGGACGTCGAGCGAAGCCGTCAGCGGCCGAGAGGCGGCAAGCGTCGAAGTTGACGTCTTGCGCGGCGGCCGCTTCAGGCTCTGGATCGGGGCCAGGGCGTGGCACGTCAGGCCACTTCTACCGCAGGTGCGCTGGCATATGCGTGCTGCAGCAGCACATTGAAACGTTCGAAGGCGGCGATGGCGCCGCGGTCCAGCTGCGCTTCCTCGTCGCTGTTCAGCTCCAGCGCGTCGAGGGTTTTGACGAAGCTCTTCCAGCCCGCCGCCCGGCCGCCTTCAGGCTCTCCCAGATGCCGGGCACCAAAGGTTTCGCTCAGGTTCAGCGCCACGGCGCGCTTGATCAGAAACGCTGCGCCCAGTTTCGAACCTTCGGACACGAACAGCCAGCCCAGCGCTTCGGCCTGGCTTGACGCCTGTACGGCTCCCGGGAAAGGCACCGGCAATTCCACGCCCAGATCGGCAAGGTCCGCCGCCGCCTGCTCGGCACGGCAGCGCGATGTCAGGTCGGGAACCAGACGGATGAGCTCCGGGTTGTTGTACAGCCCTTGCAGCTCGGCCTGGAAAAGATACTGCGCAACGAGAAAGCGCGAATAGCTCGCCAGCGTTTCGAATGGCGCATGCGCTTTGACTGCCTTGTCGAGCCGCTCATGGGGGGCATGGGTAATCTGGTTCAGACGTTGCGAGCGCAGCGCTGGGGAGGCGATTTCTAAGGTCATGGGATCTTCCTTGCAATGTCAGGTGCTTGATAAAGAGACGTTTGGCGGCCGGGTGATGCGTAAAAATCACGTCGCCGCGGTTGGCGCGGCGATGTGATCAGGGTCGTCTTGCGATCAGATGTCCCACACCAGGTTGACGCTGAAATTGCGGCCCGGCTGCGTCAGGCGGTCGAGGTTGGCAGGCGAGGTCACGCCCGCTTCGCCGACGCCGTCATAGCCGCGCACGTCGTCCCACTGCCAGTACTTGCGGTCCGTCAGGTTGTAGAGGCCGGCATTGAGGGTCAGATCGTCGGTGAGTTTGTAATGACCGGTCAGGTCCAGAATGCCGTACCCCGGCGTCTTGAACTGACTGCTGGTGCCGTCCGGCGTATGGAAATCGAGATCGTCGACGCCCGATTTGGCCTTCACCAGCGTCCAGCTGAGCAAACCGCCGTAAGTGTCCT